>NZ_JAUBUG010000029.1:0-75940 GCF_036705345.1 Microcoleus sp. B3-D2 | reverse complement strand
AAAAAATTATGTGTCGCTGAACTTGAATCATTCCTCAATTGCTATCGTGATTTTTCTTAACTTATTCAGCAAGCCCTTCTTAGCAATTACCAATTACCAATTACTAATTACCAATTAACAAATCGGCCGCTGTCCGGGTTTGACGGCGTGAATGTACTCGCTGCCCGACGTCGGCCATCCCCGCTTATAATAAGCTTCCTCCGGCTTCCCCCAGCCTAACTGCAACAAAATTTCTAGAAAATCCAACTTTTCCCACTTCGAGAGACTGGCCCATTCTGTGCGCTGGGCTATAGCCTCTACGTCAACCGGCTCGATCGATCGAAAATCCTTCCCGCTGTTAATGCTTAAATACAAATCCATCCCGGCAGTTACCTGCTGCCAGAATTCCAACATAGCAATCTTAGCTGCCTTCAGCGTGATCAAATCAACCGGTAGAGCTATTAATTCGTCATCCACTGCCGGATAGCGTAGAGTATTGCCTTTAACCGCGATTTCCCGCCAGACAATCCCAGAAACTTGATGTTCCCGCTGGTATTCGTGCACGGCAGCCTTAAAATTTTGATAAGCAGTGAACTTCTGAACTCCCTCAGATTTGAGAAAGCGGTCAATCACGGGGTTGCCTGTAGCAGGAGTTTCAGTCAAGTTGAGGCGCCGCCCATGCAAGCAGGCTTGGCGCTCTTCTTCGAGGATTTTAATGAGTTCCGCCGTGCTGTAGAGCTTGGACATCTTTATTGAGGCAAAATCAAGATATTGGCTGATATTCGGCTGGTTTTCTCGACTAATCTTCGGTAAAGATAGTTTTGCTGTTCTAGGCAATATTCAGTTTTGCCGTTATTCTAACTTTTCTTGCTGCTTAATTCTAGTTTGATAGTTTACAGGAGTCGAGCCGCGAAATCCCGACCGCCTCTTAAAAAAAGCAGTTAAGAGGGTATCGAATCACGAACTAGAGTGGGAACTGCACCGCCGACGTACCTCGCGGGATTTTTCGCCAAAAACAAAGCCCCCTCCAAGGAGGGGGCAAAACTGATTTAGAGGTTTGGGAGTTTTATTTGATGGGTCGATCGAACAACCCGAAAAAAAAGCAGCATTCGCACCTGCCGTCAACTACCAAAACTCAAATTTTCAGTGTCAAAGCTTAGTAGCGTCGTGAAGAGCGCTCTTTGTCGCCCCAGCCGCCGCCGCCGCCCGACGAGCGTTTGTTGTCTTCGCGAGGTTTGGCTTTGTTGACTTTCAAGTCGCGGCCCATCCACTCAGCACCGTCTAGAGCTGCGATGGCTGCTGCTTCTTCTGCCTCGCTTGCCATTTCCACAAAAGCAAAACCCCGCATCCTGCCTGTTTCCCGGTCCACTGGCACTTGGACGCGGCTTACAGTACCGTACTCGGCAAATACTTCGTTGAGGTCGTCTGATGTTACCTCATATGAAAGATTACCCACGTAAATCGACATAAAATCTCCAGAATCATTAGGGTGCAGAGATTTAGATTCGGAGAGACGCTTGTAAATAAACACCAACAAACTACGCCACCGAATTTAATTCTTGGAAAACCACTATAACATGAAGCCAGCAGAATCAGCAATTGGCTGTCTTGACACTCCCCTGGCTAAAGCCGAGGGGATTCTTGATTCGCAGAATCGACTTGCCGATGCACAATTACTTCAACATCGGTAGCGGTCAATTCTCCACAAGCGTTCGGATCTAATATCCAAGTTCCGACGTGCCCCGTCGTACTCAATCCGCGGCTTAGGATTACTTTAGCTGCGTTGTGATCGCGATCTAATACACATCCACACCGACAAGCGTGAGTTCGCGTTGATAGACTTTTCTTAACAATGGTTCCGCAGCTAGAACATTCTTGACTCGTCCCGTGGGCTGGTACGGCAATTGTAATTCTTCCGAATACTTTACCAAAATATTCCATCCACACTCGAAACATATACCAAGATTCGTCGTTAATTGATTTAGCTAAACAGTGATTCTTCACCATGTTTTTAATTCTCAAGTCTTCGTAGGCTACACAGTCGTTTGACTGGATGACGCATCTTGCTAATTTCACAGCAAAATCTTTGCGCTGTCTACTTATTTTGAGGTGGCGTTTTCCTAGAATCACTCTAGCTTTTTTTCTATTTTCTGAACCCTTGACTCGCTTTGAAACTCGTCTTTGGGCTTTTTTTAACCTGCGTTCTCCTTTGCCCAGAAAGCGCGGATTCTCGACGGCAACACCATTGGAGTCTGTGTAGAACTCTTTTAGCCCCACGTCTAACCCGATGGCGCTGCCTGTGACTTCAATCTTTTGAGATCGGTCAACTTGAATGCAAAACTGGACGTAATATCCATCGGCTCGTTTGACTAAGCGCACTCGCTTAATTTGGCTGCGCTGATAGAAATGTAGGTCGCTAGTTCCTTTTAGTTTGAGTTTTCCGATTCCTTTTTTATCGGTAAAAGTGATAGATTTCCGATCGGTTGCCATCCGCCATCCCGTAGTCTTGTATTCGACCGAGCGGTTGTCTTTCTGAAATTGCGGGAATCCTTTTTTACCAGGAACTTTCTTCTTGCAATTGTCGTAGAATCGGGAGATTGCCGACCACGCTCTTTCTGAGCTAGATTGTCGAGCCATGCTGTTCAAGTCATCACAAAACGTCCATTCTTTAGCTAAAACAGCGCTGTACTTATTTAAGTCATACTTATCGACTTTTTGGTTTTCCATCCAAAAGCGCAATGCTTTGTTACGGATAAATTGTACTGTTCTAATTGCTTCGTCTACAGCGGCAAATTGCTGCTTTTTTCCGTAGGCTTTGAATTCAAAAACTAGCATGACTTCGACCTCATCACGATACTTCTTATACTAACAACATCGGCTTAATATCGTTTGAGGTGCTCACAAAGCTTTACACGTAAGTTTCGTATACTATAAAGTTAGTCGTAAAAACTGGGTTCTAACAAAGGAACTGGGAGGCTAAAGCCTCCTTCTGCCTTTCATCCCCGGACTAAAGTCACGGGGTTTTCATGCTTGATCGTTATAATTTTCAATTTTGGGGGCGATCGGGCAATCGCCAACAGAAAGTATTCGTGATAACTGACATCTTACACTCTTGGCGTCATCCGCTTGGTTTCTTGGTGCGCGATCGACCTGATATCTGAGATTTTTTGTCGCTGTTAGCAGGTTGATTGGGTCGGATTGAGAACAGTGCCTGAGATTCAGTTATAACTGACCTCCGGCACTGTTCTCCCTGGGCCAGCATCCTCCCCCTTCCACCAGAGATAAATGTTTTTAGCCCAGGATTAATCTTCCGAGTCAATCTCCCCTCTTCCATCTCCCGTCTCTCATGGCATCCGATTTAGCGCCAGAGAATGACGGTTCCCAAATAATTATCAAAAGACTTGTTAGTCATATCTACGCGCATTTTATACATATAGACATCAAAGTTCACCCGATATAGAGCGACTTGGCCAGAATTGCCCTTTTGAATTGCGGGTTTTCCTGCATACTGAGGAAAATTACTTGTAATTTTTATTCAAAATAGATTCAATTTTATCTGATAAAATATCCCAGTTGCGACTCTCAATATATTGGAAAAAATTGTCGCAATGACAAAGGAAAAAATTAGGAGTTTAGAGAGCGGAAAAGACAATAGGTGAGGGCTTAGAGACACGAACTGATTTTTAAACAAACAAGATAGTTGATTATCGTGAGTCGCTTATATAAAATATTTTTGGTTGGATTTGTAAGCTAGTTAATTTTGTAGTGACGCTAGCTTTTTAATGAGAACCCAATCTTTAAAATGTCCACCTGCCAAATTTATATATCCTAATTGTTGGGTACTTGGGTGATATTATTTAACAATATTTAACTATGTTTATATCTTCATCTATTAAAGTTGCTAGATTGTCTAGCTTTGCATCAATGCACTAATCCGACCATTTATTGAATAAAATATCAGAAACATTAGCTATTTTTTGCCTCATTTGGCAATAATAAAATCCTAAGTATTTATCTAAAATTTTCCTTTAATTCATTTTTTAAGCTTTTCTGTAGTTTCTATATTTGCTCTTTCTATGAGATGATTATATGCTGGCATTTTTACACTAATTGCATGAATTTGGTTTTCGATTATACCGTATTTAAATGTCTAACAGCTTATGTCCTAGGAAAGATGCGATCGCACTCCTACCTCCCTAGCATTATAAAAGTTGAAAGCCCAGAGTCCACAAAGATTGTCTAGTACAGAGAGAAGCAAGCCTAGACAAACGAGCGTGAAGCAGTTACAGAGGATTTTAAATGGTTATAAACAGTTCGTTGACCCGGCCCTTGGCTGTCGTGACGGGTGCCTCTAACGGTATCGGCTACGAACTCGCCAAACAGTTCGCTCAAAACGGATTCGATCTCCTAGTCACCGCCACCGGAGCGAGCATCAATGAAGCGGCTCAAGCCTTTGAGGGGCTCGGTGCCAAAGTCGAGACAGTGCAGGCAGACCTCGCTACCTACGACGGTGTTGAGACGCTCTACAACCAGATAAAAGCGACTAATCGGCCAGTGGATGCGATCGCAATTAATGCCGGTGTCGGCGTCGGGGGCGACTTTGCCCGCGAGACAGACTTGAAGGACGAACTAAATCTGATTAACCTCAACGTTGTCTCGTCTGTGCATTTGGCTAAACGGGTAGTTAAGGATATGGTCGATCGCGGCCAGGGACGGATTCTATTCACTTCCTCCATTGCCGCCCTAATGCCGGGGCCATTCGAGGCAGTCTACGCGGCATCTAAAGCATTTATACACTCCTTCTCAGAAGGGCTGCGTAACGAGTTAAAGGACACAGGCGTCACCGTTACCGCGCTGATGCCAGGGCCAACGGATACCAACTTCTTCCATCGCGCGGGAATGGACGACACGAAGGCGGGCGCAGACAAGAAAGACGACGCGGCCGAAGTTGCCAAGCAGGGCTTCGAGGCGCTGATGGCGGGTAAGGACGACATTATCGCCGGTTCACTCAAGACAAAGATTCTCGCCAGCGCGAGCAAGGTTTTGCCTGATACCGTCAATGCCGAAATGCACCGCCAGCTTACTGAACCGGGTTCTGCTAACAAATAATTCGTGCCGATCTTACTATTGTTATGTGCAGATTTAAAGAAAGTAAACATCGCAGATAATGGCAAGATTGCAGCCGATAAAAGTGTGTTTACTTCTCCCAGTAGTGACGATTTAGCGAAGTTTTCTCAGGCGTTCATCGATGCCATTATGCAGCATAGGTCTGGGATGGAAACTGAGGGATAAATGGTTCTAGCCTAAGTAATTTAGTACAGCACATTTATGCAAATTCATCATCTCAATTGTGGCTGTATGTGTCCCATTGGAGGGGCACTTTTCGATGGCTTCAGTCGGGGTTTGACGGCTAACCTCGTCTGCCACTGTCTGCTCGTTGAAACGAATCAGGGACTGGTTCTAATTGATACCGGCTTCGGATTGCGGGATATCGAGTCGCCTTACTCTCGGCTCAGCCCGTTTTTCGTGCATTTTAATAACATCCAGTTCGATCGCAAGTACACGGCAATCCATCAAATTGAACAGCTCGGATTTTCACCAAGCGATGTGCGCCATATTGTGCTAACCCACCTCGATTTCGATCATGCCGGTGGTCTAGAGGATTTCCCTGAAGCAACGGTACACGTCATGCAGGCTGAAATAGATGCGGCACAGGATCGGCACGGTTTCATCACAAAAAGGCGCTATCGTCCGGAGCAGTGGGATGAAGTCAAACGGTGGAAATACTATTCGGCGGGTGGCGAACCTTGGTTCGGTTTTGAAGCAGTCCGCGACCTCGACGGGTTGCCGCCGGAAATTTTGCTAATCCCGTTGGTGGGACACACGCGCGGTCATGCTGGCATTGCCATTGATACACCCGATGGCTGGCTCCTGCACGCAGGCGATGCCTATTTCTACCGACACGAGATGGATGCCGCTAACCGACGCTGCACGCCCGGTCTGCGCGCCTACCAATGGATGATGGAGGTCGATCGCAAGGCTCGGTTGCTCAATCAAGGCCGACTGCACGCCTTATCGGTGCAGCATAGTAAAGATGTGCGCGTGTTTTGCAGTCACGATGCTATTGAGTTAAAAGCCTTCGCTGGCGGGTCTAGGAACTCTTAAAACTAGAAATTTCATCATTACTATTGATTAGGCAAAGTAGGCAGTCGGGGAAGTTGCAGCCCGACTGCGCTCTGGATTTTGAGACATCTTAAATTCAAAACTCTTTAGTGCAGCGAAGCGGTGAGTGAGTCCTAGTAGTTTCTTGAAGAAGGCATTTATGAATATCAGCAGACGCAAGTTGTTAAAGGTAACTTCTGCTTCGGGTTTGGTTGCAGCAGGGCTGGCTGCTTCAGAAGGGTTGTTGAAACCCGTGTTAGCTCAAGATGAACTGACTCAAGTAGATGTTAAAAATGAAGTAGCCCAAGCTCAAATCCAAAGTGGCGAGATGAGTTACAGGACACTGGGACGCACCGGAGAGCGAGTGTCTGCCATTGGCTTGGGGGGACACCATATCGGACGGCTTCGAGAGGAGCAAGAAGCTATTAAGCTCATTCGCAGTGCGATCGACCGCGGCATCAATTTCATGGACAATTCCTGGGACTATCACAACGGACGCAGCCACCGCTGGATGGGTGCAGCGCTCAAGGATGGCTACCGACAAAAGGTGTTTCTGATGACCAAAATTGACGGCCGCACCAAGGGCGCTGCGATGATGCAGATTGATGAGTCACTGAAGGCGTTGCAGACCGATCGCATTGACCTGATGCAGCATCACGAAATTATTCGCATAGAAGACCCCGATCGCATTTTTGCTCCCGGCGGGGCTATGGAGGCGGTAGTAGAAGCGCAGAAGGCGGGCAAGATTCGCTACATCGGGTTTACAGGACACAAAGACCCTTTGGTTCACCTGCGAGTGATGGAAATTGCCGCTCAAAACAATTTCCGTTTTGACGCGGTACAGATGCCGCTGAACGTGATGGACGCTCATTTTAGAAGTTTTGAGCAACAAGTTCTGCCGGTGCTGGTGAAGAACCAAATAGGTGTATTGGGGATGAAATCTATGGGCGACCCCTACGTGCTTAGAAGCAATACAGTAAGTCCGATCGAATGTCTCCACTATGCGATGAATCTGCCTACTTCAGTCGTGATTACTGGCATTGATAGTATGCAACTCCTCGATCAAGCGTTTGAGGCGGCTCGCACGTTTAAGCCGATGGATCGAGCACAAGTTGCAGCAATGCTTAATCGCACTCGCGAGGCGGCAGCAAAAGGGCAATACGAACTTTATAAAACTACCAACCAATTTGATAGTACCGCCATGAACCCATCGTGGCTAGGATAAGCAGTTTTGTATTATTCATAAGCCAATCTAAGATGAAGCCGAAATTATTTCTTTAGATAACCCACAAAGGCTAGAGGAGAAGTTGTCTCCGGCTCTTTTGGATTGTTGCTAGGGAGCTAGGTTAAGCAGGTTGGGTGAGCATCTTTAACGCCTGAATGGGTGGATTTTTTTCAAAACACGATAATTTCACAACAATGTCAGGGAAATGGGTAAGGAAACAAAAAGGCGTGCAGTTGTTTTCATGGATAATGTTTCAGCTCACCAAGCGGCTTCGATTGAACCATTGATTCAATCGATCGGCGGTAGTGTTCTTTACCAATCACCTTATTCACCAAATTTTAATTTTATTGAATATTGGTGGTAACAACTCATATCAAATCCGTTAGCATCGGAATAGTAAATTCGAGTTCACTGTTGACGGTTGACTGTTCACGGCGTCAACAGTCAACAGTCAACAGTCAACAGTCAACCGTCAACATCATTCCGGTGTAACCGGAAATGATATCAAAGCTTTTTTACGTAGGTTTTCAACTTGCTCAAGGTTATTTTAACGGATGGAATATCCTTAATTATGAGCTGGATATTCGACCGGATATAGCAATACTAATTGTTTGGGAAATTAGATTTTTTTATTAACCGCAGAGGGCGCAGAGAACGCAGAGGAAGAGAGAAGAGGGAAGTTTTTTTAGTTTTAAGTTAAATAGTTCAAGCTTTACCCCAGCGCAGTATTACGAGGAACAAAGCAATTTCAAAAATCAAAACTATCTGTCAATTTCCCCTTACCACTTTCCTGACATCGCGTCCTTGAGTCTCAATTCTTCTCGACTGACTAGAGCTTCGTAGTAATCGGGTTTGATTTCGAGGGCGACTCCGTAAGAACTAATAGCATCTTGAGTTCGCTGCAATTTTTGCAAAACGTCGCCCCGCTGCGCCCAAGCTTCCCAGTTGTCTGGCTTGAGTTGAATCACTTGGTCAAAAGCGACGAGTGCTTGGGAATAATTCTGCATTTCCCCTAGGATCAGACCTCGCTGTACCCAGCCTTGATAGTTATCCGGCCAGACAGTAATTGCTCGATCGTATGATGCTAGAGCTTGTTCGTACTGCTGCAATTTTGACAAAGCGTTGCCGCGTTGCAACCAAGCTTCAAAATTGTCTGGCACGATTTTTAGTACGCGGTTGTAAGCTGCGACGGCTTCTTCGTAACGCTGCAATTTTTCCAGCGCAGCGCCTTGCTGCAACCCTACTTTTGATGTAATTTCTGCTTCTGAAGTCAGAGAGATTACTTTATCAAAACAGGCGATCGCTTCTTCGTATTGCTGCAATTTTTCCAGAGCTTCGCCTCGCAAGTTCCAAGCTTCTAGAAAATTACCTTCTATTTGTAGAGCATTGCTGTAAGCGATAATTGCCTCTTTGTAGCGTTCCAATCCTGCCAGGGCGATGCCTCTACCCAGCCAAGCTTCGGGAAAATTCGGATTAATTTGAACGGCTTGGTCAAAAGCAGCGATCGCCCCTTCAAAATCTCTCGCTTCTGACAGTGTTTGACCGCGCCCGATCCATGCTTCGGGATAAAAAGAATTAATTTGAATTGCCCGATCAAAACAAGCAATTGCCGCGTCTGCCCGCTGGTGTTTGAGAGCCATTCCTTTATAAAACCAAGCTTCGCAGTCGTTGGGCTGCATTTGCAGTACGCGCTCGTAAGCTGTCACCGCTTCTGCATATTTGTGCAATTTTGCGGAAGCAATGCCCCGATTGAACCAAGCCAGACTATTTTGCGGTTGCAGTTGAATGGCGCGATCGTATGAAGTTACAGCTTCAGCGTAGCGTTCGGCTTTCATCAAAGCCAAACCTCGGTTCAGCCAAGCTTCCCAATTAGTGGGGACGAGTTTCAGCGCGCGCTCGAAAGCGGCCACGGCTTCAGGATAGCGCTCCGCTTGAACCAACACGTTACCTTGCCGATACCACATGGCGGGCAAATTCGGATGAAGTTGGGTTGCTTTTTTGTAACAGGTTGCGGCTGCATCCCACTGCTGCAATTCCTCTAAAACTCGGCCTCGCTGATACCAAGCTTCGTGCTTTTCTGAATTGATTTGAATTGCGGTGTCGAAAGCCGCGATCGCTTCTGAGTGATTTTGCAAACTTAACAGCCCTGTCCCGCGCAGCATCCAAGCCCAGTATTCTTCGGGATTAATTGCTGTAGCTCGATCGGCGCAGGCTACGGTTTCTGCGTAGGAGTGCAGTTGCTTGTAAGCTTTGCCCAGATTCAGCCACGCCCGGGCCCAGTCCGGCTTAATTTGAACCGCTTTTCCGTAGCAAATGACTGCCGCTTCGTACCTTCCTGCGGCGTACAATCTATTGCCCCGATCGTAATCTGGAAATGCTGCAAAAATTCTTAAAATCGGCGGCAGCAGAGCTGGTTGGGGGTTTGAGGAGTTTTCTGTAGCCGAAGTCGAGAGGTCTGGCATACGCCTTTCACATAAAAAATTTAGTGGGATAACAAGCTTGCGGTCTTATATATTAACTTATGCTTTTCTTAATATCGCTGCTGTTTTGAAACAAATTTAGCATATCAGGCTTGGTGCGACAAATCCTTTTTACTTGATTCGAGTAGGTATAAAATTATGCACCCTTCCCACTTTCGGTACACCCCTGTAAGATACGGTCAGTCGATTTTCGATTGTCGATTTTCGATTTTCGATTGACCGAAAGCATCGAGGACACAAGCACATATGCCCTAATTCAGGTTTAAAACCAAATTGAAGATGCTAGAGTTGCACACGCTTTTAGATTTCACTGACTGTCATTGGGAATCGATCAACTCGCACCCGAATTATTGGTACGAAGGCCGTTGTCCTCAAAGCGGGGATCTGGTGAGACTGCCACGTACTCGAATGTCTGAGGATCTCGCCCGGGGTTTGATGCGGTATCTTGCGGCTGACGATTCCTACGATCGCGAAGGGAAGATGTACGGCATATTACTGGTGGAGATGCCTTCGGGGGAACAGGGGATACTCAAAGCATTTTCCGGGCTGCTGAACGGTTGCAGCATTGTTGATGGCTGGGTACCGCCGATTCCGGGACGAGATCGAGTTGCTTATGAGGAAGCCCGCACGTTAACTAAATTGGAGGCGATGAAACAGGAACTTATTGCACTGAATCAACTCCCGCAGCGACAAGAGTATGAAGCCTTATTTCGGGAGTTAGAAGTGCAAATGCAAGTTTTGAGCGATCGCCACCGCAATCGCAAGCTGCAGCGAGATGAAAAACGCCAGTTACTGTGTCAAACTCTCCCAGCACAAACACTAGAAATTGCCCTGGAACAACTAAATCAAGAAAGCCGTTTGGAGAAAATTGAACGCAGGCAATTAAAACGGCAGCGGGATGAAACATTGCAGCCGCTAAAACAATTAATTGAAGCTGCGGATCGGCGGATGCGGGCGCTGAAACAGCAGCGAAAAGAACTTTCCCGCGAACTTCAGACGCAAATGCACGCGGCTTACACTCTGGTGAATTTTTTGGGCAAATCGATCTCGCTCTCCTCATTGATGCCAACTAATTCTATTCCGACTGGCACCGGCGACTGTTGTGCGCCAAAATTGCTCCACTACGCAGCCGTAAACAATCTGAAACCGCTGGCAATGGCTGAGTTTTGGTGGGGGCCGCCATCGGGCGATAAGATACAGGGAGAATTTTATGGTGCTTGTGGCGATCGGTGCCAGCCGTTGATGGGTTTTTTGCTGTCAGGATTGGCTCAAAATCCGATTGTTTCTAATATAAATGAGGGTTGTACGGGCGGGCTAGAATCCCAACCCCTACTCTCCACAAGCAATAATATTTCTTGTGGAACGGGCATCTTGCCCGTTACCAAAATACATATTGTGGACGCAGAACCTCTAGATTTAGGGGCTGTTGAAGCCCGCCCTAAAAACCATAATATTTATTGTGGAACGGGCATCTTGCCCGTTACGCAAATGCTACCGATTATTTATGAAGACAAATGGTTGATAGCGGTTAATAAACCCTCTGGCTTGCTGTCAGTTCCCGGTCGTTATTTGGAAAATCAAGATAGTGTTTTTAGTCGTTTGCGTAACTTGTTACCGGATAGTTTGGATTTGAATGCGGTGCATCGTTTAGATGGGGAAACATCTGGGATTTTGCTATTGGCGCGGGACAAAGGAACTAGCAGTCAACTCAGACAGCAATTTGAAACAAAGCAGGTTCACAAAGTTTATGAAGCGGTGCTTTCCGGTACTGTAAAAATTGAGGCGGGGACGATCGATCTCCCACTTTGGGGCGATCCAGAAAATCGCCCTTACCAGCAAGTCAATTGGGAGTGCGGAAAGCCCAGCGTTACTCGCTTTCAGGTAATGGCGAAAGAGGGAAATTGCGATCGCGTCGAGTTTTTGCCGCTGACGGGACGCACGCATCAATTGAGGGTTCATGCAGCGGATGTTCGAGGGTTGGGGATACCGATTTTGGGCGATCGACTTTACGGATGTCGGGCTGCTGCGAAGCGGCTACACTTGCACGCGCGGGAACTTTCTTTTGAGCATCCGCAGTTGGGAGAAAGGCTATACCTAAAGGCAGAAACACCATTTTGAGCTAAGGGCGGCAACGAGAGATAGTTGAGCAGTAGGAATTACATATATAGACAGCAAATAGTTATTGTTGAGTAATCAAAGCAACCTGAATTATGAGCAAATTTACAGGTTAGCAGCCACCTTAAAACAATCAGAATGCTGGAGAATTGCGTATTAGATGAAGAAAGAGTTTTGGGAAATATATGAAATTCATATTACCGTCAATAGCGCGCATCAAAAGTGAGATGATTCCCTTGGGAATTCTGCACAAGGATGTGTATTTAGTTGTACTAACCAGAGGGTTAGGCTAACCGTCGCTGGATATTTATAGCAATTTAGGTTAAACGAGTCGCAGGTTAGTCAAAGCATTATATACCGAGGCTTGGAGAGAAGCTAGAAGTTCCCAAAATGGGGAAACTTCAGCTTAAGTTGTCACCCATGAGTAGAGCCGGGAACGAGCTACTTATTACTGATTACTTCTTATTTATTTTAGATCGCATTACTCGGAAATCTCTGCTTCAAAACAGGCATTACCGGACAAGGTTTTTGCTCCTGCAAATTCTCCGGTTTGTTCCAAGTAAAAGGCCCTTTTTTCTCCGCCGCCATCCACAGCAAGCTTTTTGCTCGCGTCATCGCCACATACAGCAGGCGAAACTCTTCTGCTGTTTTCAAATAACCTGCTTGTTCCCAGGCTTCGCCTAGATTTGGTAAAGGATATTTTTCGTGCAAACTTGCTCGAATTTGTGCTCTCGCTACCTCTGCTAAAGTGAAATCTCCTAAAAATCGGGCTTGCGGCAAAACTCGCAAATTTCCGGGGATGGTTTGTTCGTGCAGAAACGGCAAAAATACGCAATCCCAATCCAATCCTTTAGCTTTGTGCATGGTAATAATTGTTAGTTGACCTTTGCTGGTATAGCGTTCTTCTATTTTGTCGTCTGCATCCACAGGTTCAAATCTTTCGGAACTGACAATTTCGCTCAGTACATCCAAAATATTCCGCATTGAATTGTTGCCGGCTGTTTGGATTGCTACTCGTTCTGCTAATTTGTCGGCGGTGGCTAATTCTGTTTGGTCGTATTGCAGCGCTAAGGCTAAGAATGAAATGATTTGGTAGGGTGGCAGTTCTAAACTAGCTTGCAGCAAACCGCAGCAAAAATAGCGGCATTT
This sequence comes from Microcoleus sp. B3-D2, assembly GCF_036705345.1. Classification (NCBI taxonomy): domain Bacteria; kingdom Bacillati; phylum Cyanobacteriota; class Cyanophyceae; order Oscillatoriales; family Microcoleaceae; genus Microcoleus; species Microcoleus sp. B3-D2. Next base: position 62,830 of record NZ_JAUBUG010000029.1, on the reverse strand, counting down.
GCGAACGGGGTCTGACTGCTGCGGGTCTAGCGGGCCTGGGTAAAGAAATTGCTCGGGGCTAGTCGCAAAAGCATTGTAGTCTTGTTTGGGGATCAGTTGCCGATCGCTCAAAATCTTTAAGGCTGCTTTCAGGTAGTCTGGAGAGTGCGGGCGATCGAGGAATTGCAGCAGTGTTAAGATTTCCCAAGGTACTTGAGAATGTCTGTCCCGCTCTCCAACATCCTCAATTTTAATCCCGTATTTCCGCAAATCAAAGCTTAATCCGTGTTTTTGAGGATTTTCCAGCACTTCTTTGATAAACTTACCTTGTTTGTTTTCCCGCACCAAGATAGCCATCGATTTCAAATTTTCTAACGGCAATTTGGCGCTATTTTCCCCCTCGCTCGCTTCTACCCCTGAATCGATATCTTTGCCATCCCTGCCAAATTCAAAATCGGCTGGTAAAAATTCCTCTACTAACTCAATTACCCGCTTGCCAATTAACTCAATTGTATGGTAAATATCGCGGGGAGTATGCAATTCTAAGCCTCGACCAATGGGGGCAGAATTGGCATTTTGCTGCGGGTCATCGCTGGGTACTGGCTTAATAGTTTGGTCGCGAAAAGGCTGTTCGGTTCCCGCTAATTTTGAGCTATTTACCCATTGCAACATAAAGTTAGCGGCATCAATAATCACCTGGGTGCTGCGACCTGCACCGTCCATTGTAGCTAGCTTATTCTCTACTTCGCACTCATCACAAAATTTGTTAAAATAAATGGGATCGGCGGGTGTAAAAGTAGAATTAATTGCTTGATTTGGATCGCCCACTCTGATAAAATTTGGTGGTAAGTTAGAATTATCGGGATCGATCGCCAATGTTTTCAAAAGCTTAGTCTGCAAAGGTGTAGAATCCTGCGCTTCGTCCTCGAAAACAGCAAATACTTGCTTTTGCTCGATCGCCCTCGCCCTCGGATTGTCCAACACCCGCAAAGCGGCTAAAATCATCTCGTCGTAATCGATGTATTCCCGACTCCTCAACAAAGCCTGATATTTTTGATATAAACCCCCAGCTACTGCTAAAATCTCATAACCGTCCCCAGTATCAAGAGCGTTCATTTCTAACAACTGTTCGGGAAATAAACCAGAAGATTTCGCCTCGTGAATCACAGTTTTAGCTACCTGCGGCAAAATTTCTGTCCGCAAAACCGATTGTCGCCGCAGCCTCTCCGTTTCCTCTCCGTCGAATTGCTGTCCTTCCAGCAAAACTTGATATCGGCGGGGATTTTCGGCAATCCAAAGTTCTACACAGGTGCGAATTAATCGGTGACTTTGAGTAGGAGTAACTAAGGTTGAATTTTCTAAATTTAAACCAGACAAATCGGGATGGCGCATCGCAATATTCAAAGCTAAACCGTGCAAAGTGTGCACCGCAAAACCGCCTTGAGATAAAGACAATTCTGCCAATCTTTCCCGAATTTTAGCTTTAATATTAGCAGCAGCCGATCGCGTAAATGTCACGACAATTAACTGGCGGCGGCTGTGAAGCCCGTTGCGGGCGATCGCAATTGCCGACGCAGCAGCCATTCCCGTAGACTTCCCGGCCCCTGGAACCGCCGAAACAGCAAGGGGGCCGCCTTGCCAATCCGCCATGTCCTGCTGGCCCGCACGCAAGCTTTCCCGAATTTTAAGGCAAGCTTGTTCTCGCAAAACTGCGGCAAACCCTGATTCTGAAAGCGCTGAGGCTACATCCGGGCGATCGATCTGGGTTGTCGATCGCATAAAATCACTATCAAATTCATCTGTCATGCGATTTTAGATTTTAGATTTTAGATTTTAGATTAGAAAAATATTTGTGGGGTTCAGCCTTTTCAAACGGTATCAGAAACCGAGTTGCTTTAGTTGCGATCGCCTGTGTCCACAACCACACCGTCATTGCGCCGACATTGAGCGACCTGCATCTGCGGTTAAAAATCCCCAAGTATTCAACCTCTACCGTTTCCATTTCGGTATCGGCTAAACTAATGCTATCTATTCGAGCTTAAATTGAAACCACCATAAAATTCAATACCCAAGCCTTTTTTATAGGAGTCATCCAAATGAAAACTCACCTCAAAATCAATTCCCCCCCGCACAAGCCAAACCCAAACCCAGCCAACAACAGCACAACTCGTTTTGCTGTGGCAGTATTCTTAACTTTATCTTCAGCCATTGCTTTGCCTAGCTGCGGAGGAGCTCAAACGTCCAGCAGCGCTCCACCCGGCGCAGGTTCATCCAGCAGCCCTGAAAACCAAGTTGCGGCATCGGCTCCACAATCGGCACCAGCACCCGAGCCAGCAGCCCAAAGGCCAAAAGCTCCTGGTTCATCAAAAAAAGCAGCAGAAACTCCAGCAACCCGTCCCCAACTGATTAAAAAAGCCCAACTCAGTGTAGTTGTCAAATCTATTGACGCCAGCACTAAATCTGTTACTAATATTGTCGAAAAACAGCAAGGCGATATCTTGGGTTTCCAAAATCAAAAGCCGCCGGATTCCAGTGTCCGCCAAACGGCGTCTGTGGAAATTCGCGTGCCTCAAGAACGTTTAGAAACGACTTTAGAGGCTTTGGCAAAACTCGGAACAGTAGAGAACCGTTCTCTGACGGCTGAGGATGTTACCAATCAATTAGTTGACAACGAGGCTAGACTCCGGAACCTCCGCAAATCCGAGGAAATGGTGTTAAAAATTATGGAGCGATCGGGTTCTGTCGGCGACGTGCTCAAAGCTGCTCAGGAGTTGAGCAATATTCGGGAGTCGATCGAACGCATTGACGCTCAGTTAAAAAGTTTGCGAAATCAAGTAGCCTATTCGACTATTAGCTTAACTCTAGAAGCAGCAGTATCGGCTCAACAAACTCCCGAACCTGCTCTAGGTTTGCGGGTGCAGGAAACTTGGGGGAAAGCGACTCATTCGGTGGGTGAATTGACGCTCGGTTTGTTTGCTTTGGGTATTTGGCTGTTGGCTTACAGTCCTTATTTTCTGTTAATTGCGGCGGCGGTTTACGGCTTTAATCGATTTAAGAAACAGCATTCCGATCCGACAACTCCAGAACCGAAACCGCCTCAGTAGTTATTAGTCAGTTGACTGTTGACTGTTGACTGTTGGCTGTTGACTGTTGACTGTTGACTGTTGGCTGTTGACTGTTGGCTGTTGGCTGATAACAACTAACAACTGATACCTAACAACTGACAACTGACAACAACTAACAACTAACCACTAACAACTGACAACTAACCACTAACAACTGACAACTGACTAATCATCAATTTGCCATCCATCTTTGGTATAGTCTTCATCCACAATCTTTTTGGGACGCATCACCAGAACAACTCGCCCCAAAATAGGAATATCTGGGGATTGTTCAAACCAGTACAATTCTAAATTGCCCCCGTTATCGGCGAGGAAATAACTCTCAGCATCCCACTGTCTTTGGGCTCGATCGGCAATAATCAAAACTTCTTCAACTTTGCCTTGCAGCGGTACCGGCAATCGATCGCTCATTTCCAAAACCGCCACCGGATCTTCAGCGTTCAAAATTACCTGCCATCCGGGAATCGCCACCCAAGCTCCGGCTCCGGAAAATTTTACCATTCGGAACGGCTCGATTTCCTCCGGCAAAGGCACTGCCAGCAAATCTCTGGTAGAAAGCGGCAATTTGCCCACAACCGGGACAATCCGGGGCAATTGTTCCTCGGTATCGAGCCTGTAGACGGGCAGGCGGGGCGCTTCCCGTCTCGGAACTACGGTAAAATCAACGAGCAACTGCTCGATTTGTGCCCTAGCGGTTTGGCTGCTAGCTAATTTTAAACCGCGAGCAATTAAGCGCGATCGCTCTTGCAAATCGCTTTTCTGTCTCGCCAATTGCCAGCATTGGTAAGCCATAGCATCGCCGGGAGTGTCTGTGAACCCTTGGGGGAGACTCCCGAAGTGCGAAAACTCCTTGATGGCTTTAGCAACTTGGCGAGCATCGTCAACATCCAAATTGTGGGTTAGCATCAAAGCAGCCGCTCCGGCCCGCTCTACTTGAGAGAGAATCCGAAACTCGTATAAGATATCACTACCTTTTTTCAGGAAGTGCGATCGAACTTCGTCTGAAGCCCCAGCATTGACCATGCTGGTGTAGACTTGGGCTGCGACGCTCACTTGATTTTGCTGAATTGGCTCAAAACCTGTTTCTTCAAAAATCCTTTGAGAGTTGTAGCCAGCTTTTAGCAGTGCAGTGCAGGCCTGTCCCCACTCTACCCAAGTGCCTTCTTTTCGGCGGAGCGATCGAATTAACTTTTCGGCATCCACAGCAGTTGTGGAGGATGCAGATGCAGGAGGGGATGAATCTTGCGGTGTATCAGTCATAATTGAATCAAAAACTAGCGCTAAGTTATGTGTGGTTGGATACTGGCAAGGCTCGTGTCGCGGCAGAGCGATAGATTAATAGTAAGTGAGTTATGAGACTATTGTTACAGAATAGTTGCTCGCCTAAATTTACAAAGGGGAGTTTATCGTATTGTTATGGATAATGCCATTTCAGAGCTAGATCAAATTAAACGCCAGCTCATGACCCTACACAGACCGAAAAAGCCCAAAATGCTGGTAGTAGACGACGAACCAGACAATCTGGATTTACTCTACCGCACTTTCCGACGAGATTTTAACGTGCTCAAAGCTGAGAGCGGAATTCGCGCCTTGGAAGTCCTCGGCATCGAAGGCGAGGTCGCCGTCATCATTTCCGACCAGCGGATGCCCGAAATGAAAGGGACGGAGTTTTTGAGCAAAACCGTGCCCCAGTTTCCGAATACGGTCAGAATTATCTTGACTGGTTTTACGGACATTGAAGACTTGGTGGATGCGATTAACTCAGGACAGGTTTACAAGTATATCACTAAGCCTTGGGACCCGAACGAACTGAAAATGGTGGTGCAAAAGGCGGCCGAGACTTATGAAATTCTCAAGCAGCGGACTGAGGAATTGGATCGCGCCCAAAATCAAATACAACTGTTAGCAACAATCATGCAAACGGCTGTGGATTATCCGAGTTTGGAAGCAAGTTTAGATCCAATTGCTGCTGCTATAAGTGATAATTTTTTGGCGGACTCTTGCATTTTGCAACTGGTGGAAGAAAATGTTTTAATACCAGTCCAAGGCACTCACACCACTGGTTCAACGGTGGAAAATTGGCTGGCAGATGACCCTCTGGTTCGAGAAGCAATTACCTCTCAAACTATTCAGGGTGCTGTGAATATTGGGAACGACACAGCCTTAGCGAGCCTGCCGCACTATCAGAAATCCGGCATTCAAGCTCACCTGACCATCCCGGTGATTCACAAAGGTCGATCGATCGCCCTGATTTCCATGCAGTGGAAGCAGCCTTGTTCCTTGCGCCCAGACGAACTCACAACAGTTCACCTCGCCGCTCAAGAAGTTGCTTTGGTATTGACGAGTTTTCAGGGTCATTAGTCATCAGTCATGAGTCATCAGTCATTAGTCCTTAGTCCTTAGTTGCCTCTAAGTCTTGAGTTTAAAATGATAGCAAACCAATGAGTTTCGACAAAAGCTCAGCGCTCGCTAACAAATAAAAAAGCATTAATGACTGGCGACAGCATGACATGAATGCACGGATTAATTATTTTTTCCGGCTGACTAATTACAAATTATCAATCACCAATGACAAATGACCGATGACTAATAACGCCGAACAAATTAAAACTATATTTAATCGAATTGCACCAGTTTACAACCAATTGAACGACTGGTTGAGCTTTGGGCAACACCGGATTTGGAAGCAAATGGCGGTGAAATGGAGCAGTGCGGGCCCGGGAAATACTTGTTTAGATTTGTGCTGCGGTAGCGGGGATCTAGCTTTGTTGCTGGCTAAACAAGCAGGGCCGACCGGTTGCGTATTTGGAGTAGATTTTTCCGCCGAACAATTGGCCGTGGCTGCAAGGCGCGATCGACCTTTTCTCACCCCTATAAGTCCCATTTCCTGGGTAGAAGCTGACGCCCTAGACTTGCCTTTTGCTGACAATTACTTCGACTGCGCCACCATGGGTTACGGCTTGCGTAACGTGACTGACATCCCCCGCAGTCTTCAGGAATTGCACCGCGTGCTCAAACCCGGTGCCAAAGCAGCTATTCTCGACCTCCACCGCCCCAGCAATTCCCTAATGCGGAGCTTTCAGCAGTTTTATTTAGACAGTCTCGTAGTGCCCATTGCTCAGCAATTTGGCATGACTCAAGAATATGCTTACATTAATCCTAGTTTAGAAAAATTCCCGATCGGCCAGGAGCAAGTCGCGATCGCCAACAAAGCCGGATTTGCCGCCGCCACCCACTACCCCATTGCTGGAGCTATGATGGGAGTATTGGTACTGGGCAAAGCAATTTAAAATTAAAAATGCTTGCAGTCTAGATCGGCTATCTAACTATAGGGTGTACCGATCCGTGTGCACCTTACCCTATTTTTAATCATTTATGAATCCGTCTGAAATTTGGCTGTTGTTGGCCCCACCTGTAGTGGGAGGAATTATTGGCTATTTCACTAACGATATAGCTATCAAAATGCTGTTCCGCCCCTATCGAGCTATTTACATCAAAGGGCGGCAGTTGCCTTTCACTCCAGGTTTGATCCCCCGCAACCAAGAGCGTTTAGCAAAGCGAATTTCCGACACAATTATGGGTTCCCTGCTGACGCCACAGGAACTGCAAAACTTGGCGCGCCGCCTCCTGCAAACTGAGCGGATGCAGTCGATAATTCTCTGGCTGTTGCAGTTGGCGCTGGATCAGGTAAAAGCCGACGCCGAGCAAAAAACCGCTAAAATTCTCGCAAACATTCTGCGAGATTTGCTGGGGGAATCTATGCCGCGAATTCTCAAAGTTTTGGCGCGCCGGGAAGATTTTTTAGAAGTTCAGCTTAATCAAATTTTCGATCAAGTTTTGCTGGAGATTCAGCTAACGGAATCTCAGGCGGCTCAGCTTGCTGAGTGGTTGTTGCAGGTAGTAATACCGCCGGAAGTGCTGCGGCAGGCTTTAATTGACTTTTTGACGGATCGCAATATTTCGATCATCGATGAAGGGTTTCGAGAAAAAACCAGCGGCACTTATTGGGTAGTAGCAAATTTGTTTGGTTTGCGGAACACTTTAACTCGGCTGCGGACTTTTTGTCTTGATGACAGAGAAGCGACAAATCAGCGCTTAGCAGAGTTAACTATTTCTTTGGGGATTCGCGGGCGAATTCAGGAGTGGCTGCAAAATTTGTCGATGCAAAATTTACCGGTTTCGACTGTGAGACAGTTGCGAAAAACTATGCGCGACAGCGTTCGCAGCTACGTTCAACAGCGGGGTACAGACGTACTTGAGGGGTTGAGCAAATCTATTGACTGGGAAAATATTTCGCGGTTGCTTCTCAATCGATTGCAAACTTCAGCGGTGATGAGCGCTTCCCTCGGAATTGTCAGCCAAGAACTGGCTTTGGTTTTAGAGCGCTATTTAGAAAGAGATTTAGAAAATATTGTAGCTCAGGCTATCCCGATTTTGAATATCGACCAAGTGATTGTCGATCGAGTAAAAGGTACTTCTCCTGAAGAGTTGGAGTTAGCAATTCAGGGAATTGTTCAAAGCGAGTTGCAGGGAATTGTAAATTTAGGAGGGATTTTGGGTGTTTTTGTCGGCTGTTTGCAGACAGTTGTGGTTTGGATTCAGCGATGATTTATTTCGGCAGTTGTGAGATATTTGTTGTAGTCTAATATTCACTCTCTCTGGCGCACCCAGTACCAAAAACGCGGTTTTTCGGCAGTAGTTGCCACCTCAGCCAGAGGGTGTTTGGTAGAAACCGGGTTTTTGTGGCCCAATCTTAATTTACCTATTTCCTAAATCTATGCCAGCCCCAAATTCGGACGATCGCACAAATATCCCAAAAAACCCGCGTAACCTCAGCCGCCAACAATACGAGCGTTTAACCGCAGAAATGGCCACTCCCTACCGGCCTCTGCGACAGTTTGTTTACGTAGCTTGTGGCGCTTCGGGCTTTATCGGCGGCTTGGTTTTCCTCGCTAAAATTGCCTCTGGCCGGGAAATTAGTTCTGCTTTGCCTAATTTTGCCCTCCAAGTCGGAGTTGTGGCCCTGATGGTGTTCCTGTTTCGCTGGGAGCAGCGCGCCGAGGGCCGATCCCCGAAGTCGAAGTAACAAAAATTTACAAATCGAGACAAAAATCTATCTGAGGCAAGGAAAAGTTAGAAATATAAAGAAATTATTATGAAATCCAGGTTTGCCAGCGATCCCTGTAATACTAATGATGTGGCTTCAATTGGGGTCAGCAAATTTAAAGGCCCTAATCATAAACCGCTTGTAATTCGTTCAATTGGGGTCAGCTTTCATAAAGACCCTAAATATATAAAATAAATTTAAGCCCAGCGCCAGCCTTCACTGATAGAAGAGCTGGCGTTCGGCATTTTGCTAGGATCGGGAGATTGGGAGAGAGAATTAGTAGGGTGCACACCCCGCACAGGGATGCCAGTACAAGCGCCCTGAACCGAGTTTTTTGCCTAGCATCCGATATAGGTAATACCAGTTCCCGAAATCATGCAACTGTAGACCCGCGTTCAAAACCCGGATAATCATCAGTCACGTGCAAATCTAAAATCTAAAATCTCTCTAAAATCTCAAATGGTATAAGTGCTTGGGCGCTCAAATAATTTGGTATTTCCCAAAGACTTTAGCCTGTGCAGTAATTAATGAGATGTGTCAAAGTCGAAGTAGAAAAAGATGTTGGGAGATTTTACTATGGGTCGATCATTTTTCAAAGGGCGGTGGACATTGTTTTTGGCAGCAGGCGCGGGAATTGTATTTTACAGCAATGCTGCGGCGGCTGCCGAAAAGGTAGTGCTCAAATACAGTGCGATCCGAATGACTTTACCCGTCAGCGAATTAGAAATTTTTGCAGAAACTGGGCAAATGTCGCCCGCGTTAGAAATGCTGCTGGGAAAGGCAAAAAAAGACCCGGAAGCGGTTCGCAACAGTCTGACGAGACCAGTAAAAGTCAGTCAAAGCTTTTTGGATCGGACGCTTAACAGCAAGGTTGGGGAAATAATTCTCGATGAAGTCGGTCAGGTAATTCGCACTCCTTCTGGGAATGCAAATCGAGAAGCTTTGCGCGAGGCCATGGTGCTGTCTGCAACTAATGATAACGAGATCACACTGCTGGAAGCGATGAAGAATTATCCTACTCCAGAAGTTTATGTTGAGGGTGATCGCTTAGTTGAAGCTTACGGTAAGCTTGTCGCTTTGTCAGAACAATTGGGCGGCGTTTCAGAACGGCTGCAAGACATTTTGAACAAGATTCGCCTGCCTAGACTGTAGCAGATGGTGTCAAGGAGGGTGGATGCGTGCGAGCGATCGCAGAATGTTGCTGAATCTGCATCAATTACAGGGGAGTCACATTTTATTTGTGCAAAATTTGTTGAATTTTAACACCAGTTTAAAAAAAGAATCTAACAGCAGGCAAGCTCCAAACCTGACGGGAATCAGTCATTCCCAATTTTAAAATCTAAAATCCTATAACTTACCTGTAAAATCTATCTCGGGATAGATGTTGGACAGTTTACAAAAACTTTAGAGGGAGTAGCCTTTTTTTAGTCAGGAAAGTATTTGAACCAAAAAATGCGGGCAAGAGGTTGCATTAATTAAAACTTGCACTCGCTCGACTCTATTTACTGGGTAACACTAGCAACATGAACAACAATCCTATTCGTTGCAAAGACCGTTTCTTGGTTTTCGGCGCTCCGGCGATCGAAGATGCTGAAATTCAAGAAGTGGTGTCAACCATGAAAACAGGTTGGTTGGGTACAGGCCCGAAAGTCATGAGTTTTGAAAATGACTTCAAAGCTTACAAGGGTTCCCAGTAGGCGATTGCAGTCAATTCCTGTACCGCAACGCTGCGCTTGAGCCTCCTCCCTGCTTCGTTACAACCGGGGGATGAAGTCATTACTCTCCGATGACTTTTTGTGCCACAGTTAATGCGATTATTCACGCAGGCGCACTACCGATACTGACGGATGTAGATGCGGTGGCCATGAAGATTGACCAGGCTCAAGTCGAAGCTAAAATAACTTCAATAACTAAAGCATTTTGCCGATTCACTTCGCCGGTCGTCCCTGGGATATGGATGCCCTTTGCGAGATTGCTCGCCGTCACAACTTATTGAAGAGTGTGCTCAGGCGTTTGTAATCAGGTTGATGTGGACGGTTTCATGGACTGCCACTCTAGAACTGTTAATTTTATTTTGCTTCAGCCTTATGATCAAGAGTTTCGGCAACAGGCACGTCAATAGATAGCGGCCGCAGTCGCTTTCTCTGCGGGGTTTCAGGCTAATTTTCTCTTGAATTCTCTGAGAGTTTGTTGCCAGTAGGCTGCCGAAATTAATCCACACTCCGTAAGCAGAAATACTGCCCCCTGCAATTTGATGCCCGAAGTTCCGATCGACACTCACTCTCGACACTAACTGTCGGCACTCACGCAGCATATTGGAGGGGATGCCAGCAGAATTGGTCTGTAAAATTCACAAACCGTGACAATATTTGGTTTTAGGGTACTCAATAAGCCAAAGTTTCTAAAGTTTCCCGCAGATAGGAACGAACCTGCTGATCGATGGTGGCATTTTGCTCCTGACGCTCAAAATTGAGTTCTAGCTGCCAGCGTTGAAATCCTGAACTTGCGCCGATCGCGGATTTGAGACTGCCCCAGATTTCAGAATCTTTGCACAGCTCCATCGCCTCTGCGCCTTGAGGTTCTTCTGCGATCGGTAGATAATTCGCCATATTGTTATACCTCTGTTTTAATCCCCTGTAAGGATTGAAAGCTGACCTTGACACTCTCTATTATAGATTCTTCTCTCCAGATAGCCAATATAAAATATCCACAATCTGCGATTAAAAATTAAATATTAAGACTATTAATAATCTCTATCCGAAGAGGGGCCTTACCTATTTTTTCAAAGCATACATCTGTACAAATTAAAGTAGCTTAAACTACAATTGTCCCCCTCTTAATTTTTAATTTCACTTTTTTTCGATCGACTCTTCGGGTAGAGATGTAACGCCATTGGTGTCAGCAGGTTTTGGGTTGACAAGACTGCCGGCTGACGAATTCCCTATGCCGGATGCTGGCCCAATTGACTCTACGGGTGCAGCCACAGCGGTAGTTGTCTCGGCTGCCAAAGCCGGCAAAAGTCGATCGACTTGCCAAGGCGCGATCGTAAAATCCTGCCGAATTTTTTCTAAAACATGAGGCTTTGTCGCTGCAAATTCTGATTCCGGCGTCAGCAAAACCGCCATAACACTAGCAGACACCTGCAAAAACAAATTGCTAGCTAAAAAACCAGAAGCTGCCAACAACAATCCAGCCCACCGCCAGGAAGGAGGAAAGGGAGCCACCGAAGCCGCGAGGGGAGCGAATCGGTAGAGTTGCCACAAAATTACTGCCAGGAAAACAGCCACACAAAGAGCGATTCCTTGATTTAACTTAGTTTTAAACCGAGTCAGAAGTCGGTGCTGCAAAGAAGTTAAATTCTGCGGTTTCACCGCCACAACTAAAATACTAAAAATGTAAAAAGGGCGCAACCACTGCATCCACAGCACAGGAACAATACCTGCTACAGCTACTAAAAATATTTCTAACCAGACAGGGAGCTGGGGAGAACCCACTGCGAGTCCCAACAAGCACAGCCCCAGGAATATCGGCAATGTAGCCGCCCCAGAAAGGTGAATCCACAAAAAAGGATCTGACCAAAAAGAACGCACTTTAAATAATTATGAGTTATGAGTTATGAGTTTTGAATTTTGAGAGTCTGGGACGCACTTTTGACCCAGAAACCCGGTGCGAAGAGTACATTTCTAGCGGTCAAACCGAGCATTTTGGGAGGAAACTCTGTTGATTTGCGTAAGTCTTATTTTAGTTTTAAGTTTTGAATTTTCAGCAACAGCCAAGACGATTAGGACGTTGTTAATTGCTAACATCTTTGCTTTTATTGCTTCTTCCTTCTCTCCTAGATAACTAAAACCTTCTTCCTTCTGGTATAAGTTAAAAACCCAAGTTGCGAGTGATGAGGGTGGGAGTATTGAGTGAAGAGAAGAGTTGCGAGCGATCGGCAATTTGGTTGCGATCACTCAAAACTTCTCTTCCAACTCAACACTCACAACTCAAAACTATTGAGAGAGAGTCCGGCGCTTAGTAACCATCCGGTAGGCTTCAATCATATCGCCATCCGCCCAGTCGCTAAAGCCGCTCAAGGAAATGCCGCATTCAAAGCCAGCATTGACTTCCTTGGCATCTTCCTTCATCCGTTTTAGGGAGTCGAGGACACCTTCGTAAACGACATTGTTGCCCCGGCGCACCCGCACCTTACAGTTACGGATGACTTTGCCAGAGAGTACCATACATCCAGCCACAGCCCCGCGACCGATCGCAAAGACAGCGCGGACTTCGACTTGACCCAAAGGTTCTTCCACCAATTCGGGTTCCAGCAGGCCTTCCATCGCCCCTTGAATATCATCCAAGAGGTTGTAGATGATGCTGTATTCCCGCACGTCTACCCCCGCTTGGTCAGCCGCGAGGCGAGCGTCGGTTGCCAGAGTAGTATTGAACCCGATAATTACAGCATTACTGGCTGCAGCGAGGTCAATATCCGTTTCTGTAATTTCCCCAGGAGCAGATAGCAGCAGTCGGAGTTGAACTTCTTTTTGAGGAAGTTGAGTCAGAGCGCCGACAATTGCTTCGAGGGAGCCTTGAACATCTGCCTTCAAGATCAAGTTGAGTTCCTTGAGAACGCCTTCCTTAGCTTGTTGAGAGAAGCCGCTGAGGCTGATCCTGCCGCCTTGCAGCAGGCGGGAATCTCGTTGGGAGGTAGCTCTTCCAGTGGCGATCGCCGCAGCTTCTTTTTCGTTTGCGAAGACATCAAACTCGTCTCCGGCGCGAGGAACTTCCCGCAGCCCCAGGACTTCCACCGCGAAGGATGGAGTTGCTTGGTCTACGCGCTCGCCCCGGTCATCGATCATTGCGCGCACCTTGCCCAGAGCCGAGCCTGCGACCACAATATCGCCCACTCGTAGAGTGCCGTTCTGCACCAGCAGAGTTGCCACAGGCCCCCTTGCCTTGTCGAGGTGAGCTTCAATCACAGTACCCTTAGCCGGTCGGTGCGGGTTGGCGTTGAGGTCTTCCATTTCCGCCACTGTCAGAATCATTTCCAACAGCGTATCTAGGTTTTCGCCGCGGATCGCGCTGACTGGAACCATCGTGATATCGCCGCCCCAGTCATCTGCGACCAAGCCGTACTCAGTAAGCTCTTGCTTCACCCGTTCCGGCTGAGCACCCTCCTTGTCAACTTTATTGATAGCCACGACAATTGGCACTTTCGCCGCTTTCGCGTGGCTGATCGCTTCAATTGTCTGGGGTCGCACGCCGTCGTCCGCCGCCACCACCAAGATGGCGATGTCCGTAACCCGTGTTCCCCGAGCCCGCATCGCTGTAAAGGCTTCGTGACCCGGCGTATCCAAAAATACCACCTGCTGGCTCTTGCCTTCGTGTACCACATCCACGTGGTAAGCACCGATGTGCTGGGTAATGCCCCCAGCTTCTCCCTGAGCCACCTTGGTTTTGCGGATCGAGTCGAGCAAGGTAGTTTTGCCGTGATCCACGTGACCCATAATCGTTACTACTGGCGGACGGCGTTCGAGGTATTCCAAATCCGCTGCGTCCAGCATCTCGATCACTTTGATAGCTGGCGCTACTTTTTCTGGGGTTTCCACCTCTACGCCCATTTCTTCGGCTACCATCCTCACCGCTGGAATGTCCAGGGTTTCGGTAATATTGACCGCAATTCCTTTAGAGAACAGCCGCTTAATAATTTCGGTTTCGGGAACAGCCAGAGTAATTGCTAGTTCTTGAACGGTCATCGGCCTGCTCAGCAGGAGCTTTTCTGGACGTTCTACCTTAGCTTCGGCTGTTTTGCCCCGGTTGCCGCGTCCCCCGCTGGAACCTGAAGAAGAACTTTTATCGTGAGAAGGGCCTGGTCTCTTATTTTTTCCGCTGCTTCCAGGTGCGCCCGGAGTTGGTGTTGACTTGGGTGCTGCTTGTCCCTTCGCTTTAGCTGGGCGGGCTAGGGACAGGCTGACCGTGACTGGTGCTGGCAGATCCAAGCCGTTTTCTAAGTCCTCGTCATCCTCGTCTATGGGTTTGAGGCGAGAACGTTTTGCCTTAACTGCCTTGGCAGCTTTGGCAGCATCTGAGTTTTCGTCATCATCTTCTTCCCAAATGACCGATGTCTTTTTGGCAGGACGAGGGAGGGAGGGCCTTTCGAGGAGAGGAATCTCCAGCAACGGCGTATTATCTTCTTCATTGTCATCAGTGTCATCCCCTATGGCTCCGGTGTCACCGCCGCGGCTACGCAGCCCGGTAGCTGACGTTGCGGGGGCCAGGCTCCGGCGCGGGCCACCGGGCTGGGGTCGATCGGCAAGTGGAGTTTTGACTGGGCCACCAGCGCCTTCCCGGCGCGGTCTTTGCGCGTCGCGGGATTCGCTACCTCCCGGTGTAGGTCTGCTGGGGCGGCTCGGTTTAGCCGGCGCTTCCAGAGTTTCTGACTGTTCTGATTGCTCTTGCTCGGTTCTTGCAAGTTTGAGTACCGGCTTGTTCCCCAGATTTTGTGGGGTACGGCTAGCCGACTCGGACGCCGCTCTGACTGGCGGCGACGTGAGTTTGGCCGACGGCGCAGGGGGGGCGATCGGCGGTTGCTTGGTGCGTTCTGGAGCCTTTTCCGACGGCGGTTGAGGTGCTGTAGGTGCCTGAGCCTGGGCGGTTGTTTCCGGGGCGATCGCACCTACAGTTTCCGAAACTGTTTCTGACACTGTTTCTGACACTGTTTCTGACGGAGCCGCCGGGACAGCGACATTTGGCTTCGACAGTACAGGTCTATTGATATTCGGTTTAGCTGGAGGCTGGAGTTGTTGAGCTGCAGGCGACTTGGGAGGAGTTGCCACGGTTGCCGCGGGCTGGTCTTTGTTCTCCTCGTTGCCTGCAGGCTGGGAGTTGGCACCAGCCGGCCGTACTTTTGGACTGCGTATTTCTAAAATTTGCTGCTTTTTTTGTTGGTCGTTAGGGTGAGGGCCAGATTCTCTAGATGGCGCTGCTGCTCTTTCGGGTGGAGCTGGCTTGCCGGGGGAAGAGTGGCTACTGGCTACGTATTTTTCCGCCGTTTTGCGAATGCGCTCTGCTTCGGATTCTGTAATTGTGCTGCTGTGGCTCTTGACTGAAATATTGAGCCGCTCGCATACTGCCAAGATGTCTTTATTATCCAAATTTAGTTCCCGTGATAATTCGTAAATTCTTACTTTGCCGTTGTTCATCCACTCTGCCCTCTTTTGTGCCAACCAGTTTTTACATTGTGATTTTTTGTTCTAATGACGACATCATTCGCTGTGATTGATTCAGTGTCAGGAATCGGGGTTTTGGTACTCGCTCAGCAATTTTATCTAAAAGATGCAACTCGCTGAAGTCTGCGGTTGAAGAATTCTCAAGTCTGTTTGGGAACTTGGAACTCCGAAGTCTGAGTTTTGGCAAAACCCACTCTCTCAAGCTTCAAAGTTTGCCTTTCCACCTTGAGGATACCTCTGCTAGTACCCTACCCTTATCTAATCTGACACAAATCTTTCCAGACTGGTGGGCAGATCGGATTGGGGTTTTATAGCTGGCGCTACCGGTAATTACTGGTAGGGCTGCCAAGAGGGTTTATACAGTCGATACCGAACTACTGTCGGTTTTTCGTCCGGCCCGGCCAGAGTAAGATGTACAGTCAGATGTGGCTAAACGCTGCCAAAGTGTTTGGTACAGTTCGTCAGACACAGGCGCTTTGAGCGATCGCCCAAGTCGATTTTTTTTCTGAGCTGCTTTGAGGCATTCTGCTTCCCGACAAAGGTAAGCAGAACGGCCCATGCCACGATCTAATTGTACCTGATGAGAAGGATAGAGCCTGACTACTCGCCAAAAAGCTTCCTTAGGAGCTATTTTTCGACAACTTGCACAGCACCGGTAGTTCGGTTTCATTTCTTGTGAGAGGGGGAGTAGGGGGAGAGGGGAGAGTAGGGGACAAGTCCTCTTGGTCTCCCGAAGAGAGAAAATCTTATGACAAGGAGTCAGAAGACAGAATTCAGAATTCAAAATACGCCATGCCCCAAGTCAGGGGTAAGGGTCACGGAAAAAATTTTTTGTGATCCACGATTAAAAGCGGGCGCTTTCAACCTCGATTCTCCATCCTGTCGCACAGAACCCCTTCTGGATTCTGAATTCTGAATTCTTCTTCGGTAAATGTCACAGTTTTTAGACTGCAGCTTCGGTTTCCTCCGTGGCGGCTGCCTCCTCTTCCTCAAATTCTGCGGTTTCCTCGTCGTAGTCGCCTGCTTCGTCTGCGTCGTAGTCGCCTGCTAGTTCTTCGAGCCTAGTTGCTTCTGCAGCCAATTTGCTGTCTTCGGCGGCGCGATCGTACTTAGCAATATCTTTGATATCGATTTTCCAACCTGTCAGGCGGGCTGCGAGGCGGACGTTCTGACCTTCTTTGCCAATGGCAAGACTGAGTTGGTCTTCAGCGACCAAAATGTGAGCTCTCCTGCCTTCTGGAGCAACTAAACGCACTTCATCTACTCTAGCGGGACTCAGAGCGTTGGCAATATAAGTTGCGGGGTCTGGAGACCAGCGGATCACGTCGATTTTTTCGCCGCGCAATTCGTTGACTACTACCTGAATCCGCGATCCCCGCGCTCCGATGCAGGCTCCTACGGGGTCTACGTCGCGATCGAGAGTATCAACTGCTATTTTAGTCCGGGGGCCGACGTGCCGGGATGGCGGATTTGCCTCCCGGGCTACGGCGACAATCCTCACCACCCCGTCTTCTATTTCTGGTACTTCGTTAGCAAACAGGTAAACCACCAAACCTGCGTCGGCTCTAGAAACAAGTAACTGCGGCCCTCTAGTAGAGCCTTCGCCTACCTTTTTGAGATAAACCTTGAATGTAGCGTTGGCCCGATAATTGTCGTTGGGCAACTGTTCGCGCTTAGGGAGTTCGGCATCTACTTCTGGCTGACCGAAGCTGCTGGTAACTGCTAAAATTACCGACTGCCTCTCAAACCTGAGCACTCTTGCTTGAAGAACAGTTTCTTCTAAATCTTTAAACTCTTCTTGAATCATTTTGCGCTGTTGGTCGCGCAGTTTTTGAGCGAGAACTTGTTTGGTCTGGATCGCGGCCATGCGACCAAATTCTTTTTGATTTGGTGTTACGTCTACGAGCACGATGCTGCCCGGTTGAGCTTCCGTGGCTACTTCTTGCACTTCAGAAAGTGAGATTTCGTGATCGGGATTGATGACTTCTTCGACAATAGTTTTGTTGGCTAAAACGCGGAAACCTTCTTGTTCTGCGTCGAGTTCTACATCAAAGTTGTCGAAGTATTCTTCGCTGAAGTGATCGAGTTTTTGGGTACGGCGGTAGCGTTCGTATCCTTTGAGCAGGGCTTCTCGCAAGGCTGCTTGGACGGCGTGTTTGGGTAAATTGCGTTCTTTGCTAATACCTTCGACCATTTCTTTTAGTCCGGGCAGGGGAACCATTGACATATAAAACACTCCTTTTTTGCTGTGGTAATAAGTAACTGGTAATCGGTAATTGGTAATGGGAAATTTTCAAGCAGAAGTGATGACAGAGGAGTGATGAGTTACTGGATAGGATTAGGGGAACTCGGTGCTCTAACAATTTATTTGTTATTCCTATTCAACCCGCTGCTACAGATATGATTGTTAAAAATTAACTCGCAGCCAAGCGTTTTCAGCTTGCTGCGAGGCAATCTCAAAACTCAAAACTCAAAACTCAAAACTCAAAACTCAAAACTCAAAATTTCCCTTTACATCTTTTTTCCTTCGTCTAGTTCAACTTTGACAATCTGAGGGCGGGGAATTTTAACCTGTCGCCCTTTTTGATTGAGATAAACCGCTGTTTCATCCCGGCCCAGGAGTAGTCCTTTCCACTCTTTGATTCGCGAGTCCGGTTCGGTGGTTGTGGCTGTCACGGGGAAACCTTTAAAGGTAATGAATTCTCGATCGCTGCTGAGCAATCGGGATATTCCGGGACTGGAAATCTCTAGCACGTAGGCATCGGGTATGATGTCGGCTGCCTCTAACTCAGCATCGAGGGCTGTGCTCATGCGCTCGCAGTCGGCTAAACCAGTGTCTTGTTGGAGGTTGCGGATGTCTACCCGCAAGACGGGAGGATTTTGGTTGGTGTGAAACACTGCTCCCACTACTTCCAATCCCAGTGTTTCCGCAACGGGGGTAGCTAAGTCTATGATTTGTGGGATTAGGGGATGAGTCATATCGAATACTTCAGTTAAAACTCCTAAACTCGGACACGGGCAAGGAAAAATTTGGTGTTGAGATTGCTTGGCTTTGAGGTGGTTTGATTAGGTGGCTGCGACTTTCGTCTTCAACTTTGGGACTTACCCAACATCCCAGCAGGGGATCTCAAGCGGGGGTGTACCCCTACTAAATCAGTCCTCAACTTGCAAGTCAGACGCCCTGAGCTCTTTTCCTGCGACTAATGCAACAAAAAAAGTGGGCTTGACCCACTCCTAGGTAAAACAATTTCTTCCAAGAAGTTTGAGGACTTCTTCTGATCGAAGGGAGGCCTCAGTTCTCAGTTTAGCTCGATCGCCCGCCCGGTGACAAACCGAACCGGCATCGGCGGACTGTCCGAGGGCAGAAGGGGAGAGCTGACAGGGGAAATAAGGACGACTCGATCACCGTTTTGCAGCGGGGTGGGGCGAGGGCAAATTCCTGGTTGATACCAAAGCCGGTGCGATCGTCCCTAAAACTGTTGGCAATGGTCACTCAGGCCTTCTAGGACTTGCGATACGGGAGTTTCTGTGGGAAATTTTCATTTAGTTCGGACAAGCCCTCTGCTTCTTGATAGGTTGCCAAGAGCTTGACAGTGAGGGTGATTGGTAGATTCGACATGGGCGATCGCCAAATTAACGGTATATTGACAAAACAGCCAAACTAAGATTCACCCTAAAAAATTCCCATTACTAATGCTGAATGGGAAGCTCAATTACAAACTCTACCCCCCATTCGGGCGAGGCAATGCAACTCAACTTACCACCATGTTTTCGTTCTACGATCTCGCGGCTAATAGACAAACCTAAACCTGTCCCTTTACCTACTGATTTAGTAGTAAACATCGGCGTGAATAAATGCTGCATTACTTCCTGAGTTATGCCAACCCCATTATCAGCAATCCGAATCACTACTCTGTCAGCCTGAAGCATTTCAGTGCAGATCCGAATCTGTGGAGTGTCATTGCTCTGTTTCTTTTCCCCGCACAGCGGACAACTAATCGTAGACTCTTCTAAAGCATCAATTCCATTCGCCAATATATTCATAAACACCTGATTAAGTTGCCCCGGATAACACTCTACTAGCGGCAATTCCCCATACTCTTTAATCACTGCAATTCCTGGAAAACTCCCTTTAGATTTCAGTCGATGCCCTAAAATTAATAAGGTACTATCTAGCCCATCGTGAATATTCACTGGCGTTAGTGCCGATGTATCCAAGCGAGAAAAATTACGCAGTGACATAGAAAGATTGTAAAGTCGCTCTGTTCCGACCGCCATTGAATCAAGAATTTTGGGCAGATCTTCAACAATAAAATCTAACTCACTCTCCTCGAACTTATCCTCAAATTCTGATATCGAAGTAACGTTGTGGTGACAAAGCCGAGTCATCTCGATCAAATCGGTAATATATTCCTTGGCAATAGGGATATTATTGGAGATAAAACTAACTGGGTTGTTAATTTCGTGAGCTACCCCAGCTACAAGTTGACCGAGGCAAGCCATCTTTTCACTTTGAACGATTTGCACTTGAGCTTTTTTAAGATTATCCAAAGCTTGAGAAAGTTCAGCGGTTCGTTCTTCCACCCGTTTTTCTAACTCCTGCGCGAGCTGATGCAACGCTGCTTCTGCTGCGAGCCTGTCTTCAATTTCCCGTTTGAGAAGCAGATTTTGGTCTGCCAGAGTTTTAGTCAAAGAACGCAGTTTTAAATGGAGGTTGACGCGAGCTAACACCTCCTTTTGTTCAAAGGGCTTAGTAATGTAATCCACAGCCCCTAGATTAAAGCCTTTGATCTTATCTCCTATATCAGACAGAGCCGTCATAAAAATTACGGAAATTTCGTTTGTCAACGGACTTGCCTTCAGGCGATGGCAGGTTTCAAACCCGTCAATTCCTGGCATCATTACATCTAACAGAATCAAATCAGGCTGACTATATTCAGCCTGTTCGATGGCAGTTTCGCCATCAGTTGCTACCAATATCTCCCATCCAAAACCCGCTAAAGCTTCAGAAAGCACGTCCAGATTGCTAGGATTATCATCGACGATTAAGATGCTACTTGTTTCCATATTTGTTGCCTTCATTCTTTTTGTATGCTGTGGGATGTAATAAACTCTTTGATTTTTTTGACCTGATAGCCTTGGGCTAACTGGCGCAGCTCAACAGCAAAGGGCACAAATTGCTGATCTAACTTCTCTAGGTGCTCACTGCGCTTCACAATTCCTTTCACGTTGCCTCTCATCGCCAGTTCAAATAAAAGTTCCATTTCTCCTGGCGGGGGAGCCACTACAGATTTCGATTCAGAAAGTGATTGAGCATCTGATGAAAAAGGAATAGTGCTGATTTTTTCATTTTTTGGTTTCTCATATATCCATTCAATTTTTAAATACTTTTGCAATATCTCAAATAGCTCTTCTGCCTGCACTGGCTTACCGACAAAATCGTTGGCTCCCCCCTCCAAACTTTTATGTTGATCGGTAGCAAATACACTGGCAGATGAAGCAATGATTGCCACGCCTTTATAGTGTGGCAAATTTCGGATACGGCGCATCATCTCAAAGCCATCTAACACTGGCATCACCAAGTCAGTGATAATCAAATCGAACTGAAAATCTTCTACTTTTTCTAAACCTTCTTGACCGTTTTTAGCTTCGGTGACTTCAAAGCCGAGGGGTTCTAGGAGATTGACAATGACCGAGAGGTTTTCCCATTTGTCATCCACAACCAAAACTTTCTGCTTTCTACCTTGGTAGCCAACCAGCTTTCTTTGTTTGGCAATCGTGGCTGTATTTGCCCAGTCTGCCGCTTCCGGTAAATCCAAATCTACCCAAAAAACACTGCCGACTCCTGACTGACTTTTTACTTGGATTGTACTACCCATCATTTCAACAATTTTCTGGCTAATTGTTAAACCGAGTCCGGTTCCTTCCGCCTGACGCTTGCTGTCTCCTACCTGTTCAAAAGGCAAAAATATTTTTTTTAATTGTTCTGGTGTCATACCAACGCCAGTATCTTCTATTTGAAACCGAATTTTGTGAATTGGTGAGGCTGGCTTGTGGTCATTGCTTTGTACCTTTTCACCTGTCCCCTTTTCCAGATGTTCTATCTTAAAAGTCACGCCTCCACCGTCGGTAAACTTAATTGCATTGCTCAGTAAGTTAATTAGTACCTGTCGCAAGCGTTTCTCGTCAGCGTAGATGCCAGCAGGAATTTCCGAACTGGGTTGATAAACAAAAGCCATTCCTTTTTGTTCGGCTCGGATGCGGCAGATTTCCGCGACTCCCTGCAAAAAAGAAGGAAAATGGAAATCTTTCGCGTACAGTTCCAATTTCTGAGCTTCAATTTTAGCGAGGTCTAAGATGTCATTGATCAGGGTTAACAGGTGGGAACCACACTGGTGAATAATACTGATGCCTTGGAGTTCCTTCGGAGCCATCGTTGTTGAGCGTTCTAGGATTTGAGCGTATCCTAAAATTCCATTGAGTGGTGTTCTCAATTCGTGACTCATATTCGCTAAAAATTCACTTTTAGCTTGGTTGGCACTATCAGCGATTTGTTTGGCTTCCGTGAGTTCAGCGGTGCGTTCTTCTACTCGGATTTCTAGCTCGGAATTGGTCTTGGCTAGCGCCTCAAAGGATTCCCGCAACTGTTGTGCCATAAGGTTGAAAGACTGACCCAGAATTTCTAGTTCTTCTACGCCTTTTATCTGCACATTTTTCTCTAAGTCGCCACTGGCGATCGCCCTAGAAGCTGCGCTCAAACGGAGAATCGGGCTGGTAATCCAGCGTGCGGTTAGGATTCCCAAAACGGTAGCCAGCGTTAAGGCTCCCAAACACAATAAAATGGTAGTCTGGGTATTGGCGTTAATTTGATCCATGAAATCGCTTTCAGGAACTACGACGACGATCAGCCAGTCCAATCCTCGGCTATCCTGAAACGGCATAACTTGGAGGAATTGCCGCTGGCCGGCGATCGTAAAATCCAATTGCTGAGATCTGTTAATTTTAATCAGGTCGCCAAAGTGTTCTTTTAAATGCGCTGTTGTCAGCCGAATTAAATCATCTGTGCTATCTAAAGCATTCAGGCGATCGAGCTGGTCATTGTTGGTGATAAATGCTTCTTTGAGAGTTGAACTGGCTACTAGGAGTCCAGAACGTTCCATAATGAATGTCTGTCCCGATCGACCGATGTTTAAGCTGTGCAGGAAGTCACTGAGGAAAGAGATCAGAAAATTAGCAACGAATACCCCGCGCAGTTCGCCACTTTCGTCATAAACTGGATGTCCGGTAGGAAGCGAGAGCGTTTTCTGACCTATAAGCGAAAAAATTTCGCTCCATGTGGGCCGGCCTAAGCGTACACTGTCTTTATACCATGAACGGCTGAGTATATCGTAGTTGCGGGAGACTTTTAAGAGCTTCGTTTGATTGCCTTTGCTATCAGATTCATAAATATGAAGTTCATTCCGATGCTCTTTGTCTGCTATTTTAAAAACTACTTTGCCATTCTCTTGGCGTTCAATGGCAATGAATTCTCCAGTTTTAGTCGCAAAACCCATATTGGGCAGAGAAGGAAAGGCTTGAATTTGCTCCCACAAATAGCGCTCCGTACTCTCCAATTCGTCGGGATTGAAGTATCCTAGGCGAAAGGCATTGGCATTCAGTTGATTGACGCGAGGGGCTGTGTCTAGGTAAGTGTTGAGCTGCTGCTGGATGCGGGCCGTAATTTCACTCCGCAACTGGCTGGCAACTTCGTTGACTGCTTTTTGCCCGTTGCGTAAGGATAGCCAGCCTGTGAGCCCGACGGCAGCAAAGATTTGCACGACGAATGGCAATACTAAAATCAGGCGAAGTGACAGCTTTTTTTGAGAACGGTTTGACAGAAAAGTGGTTGGAGAGGTCTGTGACATTGATTGGTGTTACTCCTGGGGTAACGAGTTGGCTGAAAAATCTCAGGGGATTTAGTGAAATGAGGCTGAGGAAATATATATTGAAAAGCAATCTATAATAGTTAGTGTAAATTTTTAGAAAGTAATTTACTTGAACAAGCATTGCTACTTAGGTATTTTCCCTGAAAGCTTTATAATTATAGCTGACTAAAAATGCTGACGCGCCTTCTTTTTTTTCTAGCCGTTGTAATTTTTTATTGCTTAGCAAAGCATTTAGAAATCATATCTAATAGATTACCTCGTTTAGAGATATGTGTAGTAGTTTTTAACTTTACTTTACACAGTGGTAATAAAAAGTATAAAATCATCAAACTTAAATATAAATTGATATAATATACGTCTAAAAAAAGTGACCCTTCGCGCTAAAAAAATGACACGCTAGGCCGCTGAGAACCGTAACGGCGGTCTAACTCGCTACCGCGCTGAAGATTTGATGCACAACTCTGCAGATGACTCTGGTAGAGAATGCCGATCGCACAGGAAACTTTACAATTCCAGGAAGTTTCATTTGCAGGAGTTACAGCAGGGTAATTGCTAATTGCTAATTGGGGAAGAAAAAAATAAGTAGAGCGGTGGAGCAGAGGGGATTATGACACAGAAGAGGGTTAGGGCTATTCTTTTAATTCTGGGAAACTATCTCAGCTTAATAGTGAATTTGGTACTAGAGGTGAACAGAGGGCTGCCAAGGATTTTAAGGTTCTTCAAATCCGAGAGGCTAGGGTTTGTCATCAGTTGAGGTAAAGGAAGGTAAAGGAGAGATACAGCCGACTAGAAGGATTCGATCGGCATGACAAGCCGCCGTTATGCCCTACGGGATGAACAGTGGCAAAGGATCGAAGATTTGTTGCGCGGATGTGAAGGTTATGTGGGTGGGACAGTCTGCCTACAATCGGTTGTTCGTGGAAGCGGTGTTGTACCGCTACCCAGCGGGCATCCCGTGGGAGACTTGCCCGAACGGTTTGGGGACTTCCGAGTGATGACACGCCCTAACGCGGGGCTATCCGTTGCAGTTCTTTGGCTTGTTCTAAAATTTTCTCGAAGTCTTCTTCGCTCAACCGCTGAATGTAATTGATTTTGAACTCTTCTAGGAAGTCGCACAGCAGCAGTTGTATTTCTTGCCAGGTTTGCTGCTGTTGCAGTTCGGTTCCTAAAGCTTGCCCGAAATGTTGGACTAGCTGGCTTGAGAGTTTGATGCTTATGGGGTCTTCGCTGGCGATTTTGAAGGCTTCGTAGGCATCTTGGGGGCCGAGGGTGACTAATTTGGAGAGTTCTGCAACTAATTGCTGTGCTAGCTGTTCGGGCAGGTTTCCCAGGCCGGGTACTTGCTTCCATCCTTGATAGAGGGGGGATTGTTTGAGGAAGCTTTCAATATTGTACCGGAGGAGGGCTTCTAGGTCTGGCTGGAGTTGGGGGAGGACTTTGTAGACGGTTATTTGCACGAGATGGGTGGCGATCGCTTCTATTTCATTGATATTGTTGATGTCTAGATAGCGCTGTTTTTTAGATTGAAATAGTTGACGAGCTAGTTCGCCTGTGGTAATTGATTGTTGCATCTGGTTGATGAGTTGAATTACTACTACTTCGGTCAATTCTTGGGCGAAGTTGGCGACGAAACCTCGGCTGATTTGGCTGCGTATGGGTTGGAGATCCGGCATTTTGGCTTGGTGGATGCGAATTGTGACGGGTAATACTCGCAACAGGCGCCAGAATGGGAGCAGCAGGAAGATGTCGTACCATCGCCAGAGCATGGCTGCTCGCCAAGTGACGCTGCGGTGCCGGCGGGTGATCCAGTAGGTACGGGCTAGAAATTCGATCGCGAATATGGCAATAAATGGCAGGTCGATTAGCCAGAAGTTATCGGTGAATTCGCCGTTTTCTCCGATCTCGCGGTAATAGTTGGTGGCGATTAATGGCTTGATTTTGGCGTCAAACCACTTGATTTCTTTTTGCCAGTCTTGTTTGTTTAAATAGTCTTGGCTCCAAAATCTTTGGAATGATTGTTTCGCGGAGTCTTGTGGATTTGGGACGCGATCGCGCATCCGGTCTTTTATTTTTTCTAGGGTGCCGCTTTTTGATGCTACTCGAAAGGGATCTTCGTCGATCATTTTCGCGCTCAGATTGTTTATTTCCTGCAATTTGGCTGCTACTTGGGGAGAGGGCAACCCTGTTTGCACTACTTGAATTTTTAATTCTTCTAAGGTTTCCAGATATTGCTGGGTGTCTCGGTGGGGTTTAATTCCTTTAAATGGGTCGTATACTTGAGTGAGAACTGGCAGTTGCCGGAAGTAGAAATCTCGTCCGGGCACGTAAGTTATGTCAAATATTACTAGGCTTAAATTTCCTAGGGCGACCAGTGCCATGAACCGCTCGAACCAAGGTACTTTTGGTGATTTTTTGCGGGAGTTGGGAGTTGGAGAGGGCAGTAGTTTTGGTGTCACTAGCGGTTCCTAATTAAGTAGACCGATCGAAATAGATGTAACTGGTAATAGCCGAAAAAGGGAAACAGGGAAAACTGGCTAATTGTCTGAGCGAGCTCGGATGGCGATCGAGCAAGCTAGTATTTATTTTAACGTGCGTTTGTTGGGGAGTTTTGGATTTTTGCTCTGGCCTGGTTAGGTAAAAAATATACTGGTAAAATATTAAACTTGATCGAACTTGAGGGAAGCTGTGCCTCCCGTTAGTCTGCTTCTCTCTGGCAATAAAATTATATCTCAGGGAGAATCCTAAGTTTTTTTTTTGTTGCACAGCTAACTGGGCTGGTAATAAATTACTATTTCGGTTTGATCTACTGGCTATTTGACCGCTAAATCAAATTTATTGCACGGATCGGAGTCTAAGGTTAGATTTGGACTTCGAGTTTGAGGTCAAACCCTCAAGAGAGTTATACTTGCTCAGGGGCAGTCTGGCGAGAGCGCCTCCTCTGATGGCGAAGGTGGCTGCCGCCTCCGTAAGGTTCGAGGTTTCGCCTCTACAAAAACCAGCTCGCGATCGGACTCTTGAATAATATAAAACCCTGAGTATAATTTTGTTCGCATTTTTTTTAATATATGACATACTGCCTTAATCTCGATTGCCCAAGAGACAAGCGTCAGAACCCACCAGGCACAAAGTATTGTCTTAATTGTGGTTCAAAGCTGCTGCTAAAAGACCTTTATGCAGCAACTGAACCGCTGCGAGACGGAGGATTTGGCAGGACTTTCCGAGCTGTTAATCATGGAAAATTTGAGGAATTGTGCGTAATCAAACAGTTGTCACCTCCTCAAGAGTTTCAGCGGAAGCCCGGTCATTTTAAAAAATATGTTCGACTGTTTGAACAAGAGGCAAGGCGGTTATACGAACTGAAGCACCCGCAAATTCCTCAGTTGATTTCTTATTTTGAGGAAGATGGGCGCTTGTATTTAGTACAAGAGTTTATTGATGGCAATAATTTAAAGGATGAGTTAGACAAGTACGGTGCTTATAGCGAGATTAAAACTTGCGAACTGCTGTTAGATTTGTTGCCCTTATTGAAGTTTGTTCATGAC
Organism: Microcoleus sp. B3-D2; assembly: GCF_036705345.1. NCBI lineage: Bacteria > Bacillati > Cyanobacteriota > Cyanophyceae > Oscillatoriales > Microcoleaceae > Microcoleus > Microcoleus sp. B3-D2. Next base: position 35,938 of record NZ_JAUBUG010000029.1, on the reverse strand, counting down.
AGAAATGTAATTCACCGCGATATTAAGCCTGAGAATGTGATCCGCAGATCTCGCGATCGTAAGTTAGTGCTGATAGATTTTGGGGTTTCTAAACAGGTAGTAGCTGCTGCTCCGACCAAAACAGGAACTAAGTTGGGAACTCCCGGCTACGCGGCTCTAGAACAGCGTCACGGTAGGGCTGTTCCTGCTAGCGACCTTTATAGTTTGGGGGTGACTTGCATTCGCTTGCTGACTTCTGTTATGCCTTATCTGGATATCTACGGCGACATTCACGATGACCTTTACGATCCGCTTGAAGGCCGCTGGCTTTGGAGGGAGGCTTTGCCAAAAGGAACACAAATTAGCGAGGATTTAGGTCAGGTTTTGGATAAGTTGATTCAGGAATATGTTAAAGATCGCTACAAATCGGCTGTGGAAGTTTTGGATGCTTTAAAACCATCGGTTGTTGTTGTCCCCGTGCTGGAAAAGTCGCAGCAGGCAACTGTTGTTAGTCCTTCTGTACCGACTCAACCTGTGACTGATTCTCCGCTAATTTCTGTGAATTTAGAGTCCGAAAAAGGTATTGATTATTCTCACTTGGCAAGGCTGCTGGCTGCTAAAAATTGGCGTGGTGCTGATGAAGAAACTTCTGTGAAAATGCTGGAGGTGATGCAGCAAATTTCACGGGGTTATTTGAGCGAGGAAGATATTAGGAAGTTTCCAGCTAAGGATTTGCAGACTATCGATCAACTTTGGGTGCGGCACAGTCACCGCAGATTTGGTTTTTCTGTGCAAAAGGGTTTGTGGGTAAAGTCGGGGGGAAAGGCTGGTGTTTATGATGCTACAGTTTGGGAGAAGTTTGGCGATCGAGTGGGCTGGCGGGTTAACAGCCAGTGGGTATACTATTCGGAGCTGAATTTTACTTCTAAGGCAAAGCCTGGACATTTGCCGGGGGGGACTGTTTTTGGGTGGGAAGGCGGGGTTTTGTGCGGTGTTTTGGGTTTGGGTGGGATCTGGTTTCTGCTGTCGCGGCGGGATTTGTAGAGTGAAGGTAGAAGGTAGAAGGCAGAATTTTTTACTCAGGCTGCACCCCAAGCGAAGTCGAAGTGTTAGTCATGAAAGAGTTTTGAGTTGAGAATTAAAGAGTTAACAAGTGTTGAGTTTAATCATCTGTTATGTAGAAAATAGCTCTAAAAAAAGCGAAAAATAAGATATAATCCCAAACCCTTTTTTTTGTGCTATGTTCTTAGAGAAGGGCAAGTTTGCAAAGTCAAAAGCCAGTCCTCGGCGGTGGCCAACCATGGGGACTGGCTTTTGCTCCAATTTACCAAGGAGATTTATCTAGTATGTTGCAAGAAAAACGTCTCAAGCCGTGGACTATAGTTCGATCGCTTCCAAATGTGGAAAAGGTGGTTGTGGGTGAGTTTCGCAGTTGGTCTGATGCAGACGGTCACTTGAAAATTCTCAAGCGGATGGTACCGGCGGATCGATTGAGTGTTGTGTTCGATCCGGTAGTTCAAGCGTAACGTCGCTGGTAAATTGATCAGCGTGCGATCGCTCTTTGAGCTAAGCGATCGCCTCTTTTTTTAGATACTGTTTTTTTACATAAAAAATGCGACCGCTAAAATGGCGATCGCAAATTGAATCATTGTCCTTAACTGCGGCGAATTTCAGTAATTTGGTCGGCAACATCCAAAATTCTTTGCGGCATGGATGGCCCGGTAAAAATCATATCCAAATGATGCGGCTTGTTGTCAATCAATGCCACCACTTCGGCTTCGGGAATCAAGCCCAAATTAACCGCTAAACTCAATTCATCGAGAATAACTAAGGCATAACGACCTTCGCGCACCGCATTTTGAACATACTGCCACAATTGTTCGATCGATCGCGTCTCTAGCTCATCTAAATCGGCATTCTCAATGCAGCGTGACAAATCGCAGCGCACCCAATCTAAATTTTGCCCCAGCCGCACCGGATGCTGATGCCCTTGATTAATTCCCCCTTTGAGGAACTGCACCGCTAGCACGGGAGCTCCCTGTCCTGCAATTCTGAGGGCCTGAGCCATGACACTGGTAAAAAAGCAGCGGTGCGGACCTGTAAAAACTTGCACCAGCCCTTGAACTGTGTAGGGCAAGCTGTGGGTTAAATTGAGTTTAGGGGTTTGTAACTGAGCAACCATAGGGCAATATTTAATCAGCAACTAAGTCTTGAGTGCAGCTCCGACCTTGGCGTGGCTGAAGCCTGCTTGACAATATATAGTGTACGGGGCCGAGTGCACATCGGATCAAACACTAGATATACAAGTTGTCAAAAGCTCGCTGCAGTGGCATTCGCAGTCGTTTGTTCGATTTTTGAACTCAATTAGCACTTAGGCAGAAACGGGATTTTTTACCAAAATACGGCGTGGAGCTTGACATTTATACAGTTATAGGGTGAAAAACCAAGGTGATGAGAGTCTTGCTGCGTCCAGGGCTTTTAAGAAAAGGTACACACATCGCGTAAAATTTTGAATGTCGCGGCACTAGGAGCAGGGACTGTGAGAGTGGTGATTCTGGGAGGGCCAGGAGCGGGAAAGGGAACTCAGGCTGAACTACTGTGCAGCAATTTGAGCCTTCCTTTGCTGGCTGTGGGGGACATTCTACGGGAGGCGATCGCAGAAGACACAGATTTAGGCAAGCGGGCGGTGTCTTATGTCGAAAGAGGGGAATTAGTTCCCGACGCAACTATGATTGAATTCTTTCGCCGCCGACTGCTGCTGTGGGATGTCTTTAATGGCTGGGTATTGGAGGGCTATCCGCGAACTGCTTTTCAAGCTGAGGAGTTGGATTTTTTATTAGAGGAGTTGGCGCAGGAGCTAGATTGGGCAGTTTGGCTGAAAGTGCCGATCGAGGTTTTGCTGAGCAGGTCGATCGAGCGCGATCGATCGGATGACCACCCTGAAATTTTACAGCGTCGCCTCGATTTGTTCCACGAACGCACTATTCCTCTTTTAGAGTATTACGAACACCGCAACAAATTGTTAACTATTGATGGCGATCGATCGCCTGAACAAGTCCAGCAGGATATTCTCCAATTGATCGAGGCTAAAGGTCAATCGTCATAGCATTTTAGATTTTAGATTTTAGATTTTAGATTGAATGACTGCATATTTACCCAATCAAAAAAAGCCGGAATATTCATATCCTATTTTAACTGTTTAATGCCCAATTACCCATTACCAATCACCTAAATATTATGTCTTTCCAGCGTCCAGATGGCAGACGACCAAATCAACTTCGTCCGATTAGTTTCGATCGACAGTTTACCAAATTTGCTAGCGGTTCCGTGCTAGCAAAAAGTGGCGATACTCAGGTACTTTGCAGCGTTACAATCAAGCCGGGAGTGCCGAGATTTCTGGAGAATACCGGACAAGGTTGGCTGACAGCGGAATACCGAATGTTGCCGGGATCTACGCCGCAGCGACAAGAGCGGGAATTTATGAAATTATCGGGACGGACTCAAGAGATTCAGCGGTTGATTGGGCGCAGTTTGCGATCGTGCTTGGATATGCAACTATTGGGAGAACGCACCATACTTGTCGATGCCGATGTTTTGCAAGCGGACGCGGGGACTCGCACGACTTCAATTACTGGCGGGTTTGTGGCTGTGGCTGACGCTTTGAATAAGTTGGTACAAAAAGGTGATTTAGTGCGATCGCCCATTATTCGTCAAGTGGCGGCGGTGTCTGTGGGGCTTTTGGAAGGCGAGGCGTTTTTAGATTTGAATTATCTTGAAGATGTGGCGGCTGAAATTGATTGTAATGTGGTAATGAATGGAGATTTGAATATCATCGAAATTCAGGGAACTGCGGAAGAGGGAAGTTTCAGTCGGAGTCAGTTAAATCAAATTTTGGATTTGGCAGAAACGGGGATTCAGGAATTGTTGGAGGCTCAGCGGCAGGCTTTGGGTGAGTAGTCCGGCAGTCCGGCAGGGGTTGAAACCCCTGCCTCAAAGCTAAAGTCCTCTTAAGAGGACTGAGAAGAAGAATTTTTCAACTCATTAGTCCTCTTCAGAGGACTTTAGCTATTAGCCAGGGAATTCATTCCCTGGCGGACTGGCGGGCGGGCGGGAGGACTGGCGGACTGACGATTTAAGTTGACACAAATGGACACGGTGCGGTGTCCCTAGGGCGATCGATGTTGGGTATACTTCATAAACCTGCAATCTGCTGTATATCCAAAACTAAACTTCATCGCTCTTACCTATTGCCTTTCGCACTTTCTCAACTTGCTTCGGTGCTTCCATTTCATTGAAGAGTCGAATCGCCTCTTGAAACGCAGTCTGACTCTTTTCGGCATCACCCATCTTTTGGTGAGTTAAGGCAAATTGATAATGAGCCTCAGCTAGATCGCATTTTGCGCCGATTTTGTCTAGAAGTGCGATCGATTCTGAATGATGGGAAAGCGCTGTTGCAAATTCTGCCTGTTCTCGATAAAGCTCTGCCATACCACTTAAAGCTTTAGCCTTAACCTGAGTGTAGTGACTTTTTTCTGCAAATGCGATAGCTTGGCGGAACATTTCAAAAGATTTTTCAACTTCTCCTAAATTGTTATATGTTAGACCCATAAACAATAAACTATATCCTTGACTCCAATAACTATTATCTATTTTCTGAATCACTACTTCGCCTTGTTGTGCATAACTCATGGCGATATCTGTAAAGCCCAAACATGAGTTCAAAAAGGCCAAACAATATAAATAGTCTTTCTCATTTTCATATAAACCAGTTTCTGAATAGTTATGATTACAAATAAATTCTATGTTTTCAAAAAGATTAACAGCTTCTTCAAGTTCCCATAAATCGATTTTACAAAGCCCTGTATTAATTAAAGACCAAGTTTTCCACCTTTTTGCCTCAAAATTTATTGAAGGAACTAAATTAATAGATAAAAGTGTTCGTTCCGCTGCTTTGAATGATAAATTGTGAAATTCTATTGCTGCGTTTATACCTCCCGTTAGCCAGGATAAATCCCCTAAAATATTATACAATCTAGTGAGGAGCTGATTATTTTTAACTTCGCTAATAATTGAGTTAATTGAGTAAACCATTTGCTGTAACAAACCCAACCTATAAAACGCAACTCCCAAAGGTTCTCCGTTTCTCCGACTATCATTTCTCCTGCTCACAATTACATAACCAGCTTGTTCAAAGTTATTAATATCTACATAGTGATAGTAAGCTTCAAAAGCCCTAAGTGCATCTTCTACAGTTTCAACTATCTTAACACTATCCGTCCAAAACTCTGCTGCTTTGCGATTCGCTTCTTCCCAATCTTCACTTGCTCTCAGCCGCGCGATCGCCTCTGCCCGAATTACTGGATGCAACCAATATTCTCCTTTGTACCACTCTACTAAAGACAGACTTCGCAAGGATTTAATAACCCGTCTGCGCTGTGCTTCTGGCATATCCCACACTAAGCACAAGAGTCCCTCAGTGGGGACTCTAGGCACATCTTGATAGCGATAGCATCCCAAACGGTAGAGGAGTCGATAGGCTTCGGGATAAGTTTCTTTGAGACGGTTAAACTGCTCTTCGATCAGGTTTTTTACAGCTAACTCCACCAATAAGTCAGCTTCGACTTTATGTTCTTGCCAATAGGCTACCATACCTCCATCTCTCTGTATGGGCTCGCATAGGATATTCATCGCCAAGGCATTTCCACCATAAGCTTTGTGCATTTCATTTAGAGTTATCTCATCTATATCTATATCGCGGAGCCTAAAAAAATCTTGCCACGCTTGTTCATCGAGGCTAGGCAGGCGATAGTTGATGACACCCATACATTCAGCCAAAGGTTCGCGACTGGTAATGAGCGTTACTGACTGTACCGAATAGTCAGCCAAAACTCGCAACAATTCAACATAGCGACGATGGGGTTCAATAAATCTGCCTTGTCCATCCAGTGCGGGTTCTAAGTTATCAATCAACACTCCTACTTTGTGCGTTTGAAGTTGCCGTTTGAACCTGCCAAGCATCACTCCAAATTCCCGATCCGGTTCTTCCCCAAAGTCTCGCTTCAGCCATTCTTTCATCACGTTTTCGACGGGAGTAATATTCTCCGTCTCCTTGGCCATCTGGAGGTCTAGCACTAACTCAAAACCCTGAGAGTTGAGATATTTCTGGGCAAAACGACTTTTACCCACACCGCCCGGAGCTTGGATGACAATAATTTTTGCGCCTTGGTTGATATGGGTGTTGAGGTCTGAGATCGCCCCTTCGCGTCCCACAAAATTGTGGTTTGGTATTGAGGGATGCGCGATCGATCCCTCAACCTCTAGAAAATCCGAGTTGGGATTTGACGTATGAATTTTGACCAAAGTATTGTCATATTGCTTCTGAGCAAATTGGTTGCCCCATTCAGCATAGGAACAGCCCAGCAGCAAGCGACACAAGCCATCGACCAGCCAAAGTTCAGAGGTATTTCGTTTTCCTTTCAGTAAATTTAATACAGCTTGGTCTGAGGGGCAGCGGTCAGGATCTATTCGGTTTTGCCAGTGGACGATAAGTTCACCTGTGCGGGCGCGGCTATTTCCGGGTTTTTTATATCTTTTCTCAAACTCGGTCAGTAAGCTTCCTTGCAGGTCTGGACATACATTCACCGAGACATTGGCTAGGCTCATGGAGGAATGGCGCTAATGCGGACTGTACTTTTAGGTGTTTCAGTGATTTTAGCAGCGAAGTTGGCTTAAAGTTGGCTTTTTTATAATTTGGCTTAAAGTTGGCTTTAAAAGTATCTTTTAGTGTCCCTATTAAACTTAACTTCTGAATACACTCTAGTCATGGGTTAGCTCACCCCATGAAATCAAATTTGATACCGAGTTCAAAGAATACAACTTCAAAAACTAATCGAGGTAATTTTTCAATGCATGAACAATATAAAGGATACGATCGCACAGAACAAATAGAACAGCGAAACGGAGAAGTCGTCGATTCTGACTTTAATCTTGATTCTGTTGTTACCTACGTGCTCAAAAATCATCCAGAGTTAAACGAAGGAATTGATGAGTTAGTGAAGCAGTATCGCTGCTTCATCTACCTCTGTGGTGTATTTAGTAGTACCTTAAGTGTGCCATCCCCGGAAATCGACAAGATATGGCATAGTCACATACTCCATACCAAGGACTACGCAGAGTTCTGCAATGCAGTGGCTGGTCAGTTCATCCATCATAATCCTTTTTCTGATGCAAAGAAGAACGATCCTCAAACGATTGAGCGTGCTCGAAAAAAATTAATTGAGGCTCAGCAAAAGCACTTTGGACGGCTGGTCTTTCAGAATGTTTCTGCTATTTCCTGCGATGGCTGTTGTGGCGGCCAGCTAAATTTTAGCGATAGCTAATCTTCTCCCACAGTAGGAGGGTAGGCAATGCTCGCTCTCCTGCTTAGACAATAAGTGCGATCGCGCTTACCAGATTTTGATTATTTAGAGTTCAGTTATGAATTTATCTAACCCTTGAAGCACACATTAATTGAGTGCGAACCGGGCTATGTGAAACGCATAACTCTGAATTCGATTGCCCAATGCAAATACACAACCAAACATTACAACTGGAGTAACTACAATGTCCTTACCAACAACTGATAATGACTGGGACTTGAAAAGTGGCAGTAGGGATTATTTTGACAACAACCCTGCAACACCTACCTGGTCACCAAATCAGGATGCGTCACCTCAATTGAAGGATGTTGCCCGTAACCTCAGCCAAAAGCTGGGGGTTCCTATAAACGATTTCTTAGGACTTTCAGGAGGCTATATCTATGAACAGTCTCGTGCATACAAAGGCCCCCATGCAGGAATAGATTTCTCCGCAGGTGCGGGAACTTCCATTAAAGCCGTTGTTTCAGGCACCATTGAAAACGTCTCCAATCAAGCTGGTGGTTCCTTCATTGCTGTTCGTGGCAGGGACGGAAAGCGTTGGATTTATGGTCATCTAAGTAACTCACGTGGATTAGTAGCTAATCGAGACACCATTGAGGCTGGTGAAGAGGTTGGCAAAGTTTTCAATCTAGGCATCAGCTCACACCTTCACCTGGAAGTTCACACCGATTTCAATGCCCCAAAAACCGGCTTCTTCCAAAACAGCGGGAATCCTGCTAGTATTGCTCTCTTGAAGCAGCAAACAATGAGTCCGCTCCAAGCTTTTTCGCAGTTGAATAACGGAGGCGGTAGCAATCCGAAGCCACCAACGCAAGGAGATGACATCATTACTGGTAATTCTGCTAGCAACAACTTAACTGGTCTTGGAGGTAATGACAAGATATACGGACAAGATGGCAACGACACCCTCTACGGTGAAGCAGGTAACGACTACCTGAACGGTGGTGCAGGTAATGACTACCTCGATGGCTATGCCAGCTTCAACAGAGCCGATTTCGATACCTTAGAAGGAGGGACTGGGGCTGATACCTTCGTTCTGGGAAATACCCGTCAGGGGATGTTCTACCAAGGAAACGGCCAAGCTACGATTAGTGACTACAACTTCCGCGATGACTACATCCAGTTGCGCGGTAATGCCAGTCAGTATCGCCTCATCAATCAGGGCAATGACAAGCTCATACAAACTACGGGCGGAGACACGCTGGCTATTGTCAAAAACGTGCCTGACCTGAGCTTCAACGTCACGTCTTCCCGTCGCGACTTTCAGTTTGTTTAACTTGCTTCTGCGTAACAAATAGTATCTTTACCAAGACTGGAAACTTGTGACAGGGTGTAGCGCTAAATGCTTACACCCTTTTTTCTGATTACAGGATTTGAGACGAAAATTTACTATTTTTGCTATAATTGAGTAAAAATTTTTGTAATTATCAATTGCTAAGATAATGCAAGCTGAAAAAATATCAATTTCCCTATCACAATCGCTACTACAGTTTATTGAAAGCTACAAAATTGCTAAAGGATGCAACTCGCCATCCCAAGTAATAGAAGTCGCTTTGGAATTGCTGCGGAATCAAGAACTAGAATCTGCTTACCGACAAGCATCCAGTGAAGTAGACTCCGCTTGGGAGCTAACAGTTGCCGATGGATTGACAGATGAAACGTGGTGAAATTTACTACGCTAATCTAAGTCCTACGGTTGGTTCTGAGATAGATAAACATCGTCCAGTATTGGTAGTGAGCAATGACGCTAATAACCGTGCAGCCAATACAGTTACAATTCTACCAATTACCTCTAATGTAACCCGTGTCTACCATGCACGAGGTGTTGCTAAATCCAGAGGATAGCGGTTTATCCAAACCTTCTAAAGTACAAGCACAGCAAGTACGGACAATTTCTAAACAGCGAATTAGCAGCGATGCAGTGGGAAGTTTGAGTGAGGAAATCATGCAGTTGGTAAATGCTGTTCTCAAACTGCATTTAGATGTCGATTAACTGTGATATATAGGCGTTTTTTTTCGTGGCACGGGCGTCCCGCCTGTGCGACCCCAAGCTTTTAAGCTATAATAGTTGCGTAAAGTCGAGATAAGTAAAAAAGTAACATGGATCAAACTTCTACAGTTACAATTAGTAATACATCTTATCAAACCCTCGCAGAAATCTCTGCACTCTCAGGAAAACCAATCGAAACAGTTCTCGAACAAGCAATAGAACAATACCGAAGACAACAGTTTTTAGCAGCAGCCAACCAAGCTTATCTTGCCTTACGCGATAGCCCAGAAGCTTGGCAAGAAGAACTTGAAGAACGGGAAGCTTGGGATCTCACTGAATTTGACTCCTCACCCACTGCCTAAACCCTCGAATCATCGACGTTTTCCCCACATCTTTTTGCGTTTCCAAAAATCCCATAATCTGAGATGGCGACAAAAAAGCGAAGTGAGGAGAAACGTCCCGTTCTACATATTCCTGACCTTCTAACTGATAGAATATTAAACGCAAACCGTCATAACACCAAACCTCTGGCACGCCGAAACTCGCATACAATTCCATCCGGTTAATAGAACTGCTAGTGATGTCAATCTCGATTACTAAATCCGGTGGCGGCTCTTGATTCAAATTGATTTGATTGAGGCTGCGGACAATTTCCTCATTCTCGATGTAGTAGCACTGATCCGGTTCTAATCCGCGTTCTAAATCCTGGCGCCTGCAAGTCAGAGAACCTAAGCTGCGAATTTCTACATTTAACTCTTCTGTTACTGTTTCTACAAAGCGTCCTAAGATTTGTTTGTTCCCCTCATGGGGTGCTGATGGAGTCATAATTTCTAAAGTACCTCGATCGTAAGTTAAACGAATTCCCCGCTGTTGGGCTAACTCGTTTACCAAAGATTCGTAAGTCTGCCAACTAATATTTTTCAGCACAACTCCCGGTTGTGGGGTTTGAATCAGGGTGGCTGTCATGGCTACCTGCTTGCTTTTTAGCTTATTTATTACATCTTAGCAAAACTCAGCTTTACGAAACGCACTGAGGGGGTGAGAATGCCTCTGAAACTTTGATTATAAGAGCATTAAGGCTGCTGAACTACGAAAAAGATAGGGGATTATTCACAGGTTTATTAACTCATAGAAAAGGCGATCGCACTGGGAACTTCCTTGCTTGCGGGCGATAGACTTTTCCCGAAAAATCATTGATATCCAACCAATAGCAAATCACTAATCACTAATCACCCATCACCAAGGACTCCCAATCATCACAAAAGCCGACCAATAATAAGGATGCGACAACTTTAAATCCGCAAACCCTTGCAGCGAAGCCGGCAACTCCACCCCCTCACCCCGACTCAAACCCCGCAATCGGCCACCCTCCAAACGCACATCTCCCCGCAACATAGCAATTTGCGCTTGTCGCAGGGCGGCCCCCTTAATTCGCGCCGTCTTCAACTGCTGGTAAAACTCACTCATCAATCCCAAAGTACCTTCATCACTCACGTACCACAAACTTCCCAAAGCCGTTTGCACCCCCGCTTGCAGCGCCAAACCCCCGAAACCCAACTCCGCCTGTGCATCTCCCACCGCAGTCCGACAAGCACTTAAAACTAACATATTCACCTGCGGATCATTCAATCTCAAATCCCGCAATTGATCCAGTCGCAGCCGACTATTCCAAAACTGAATAAAAGAATTATTCGGTACTCCAGGTCGAAATTCGCCGTGAGTAGCTAAGTGAATAACCCCAAAAGGTCGGCTTTGATGCTGTCGCTTCAAATTCTCCAAAGTGAAACCCTCATTCAGAAAACTAACTCCCGGCCACTCTCGGGAAATAGCCGCTATTTCAGCAGGAACTGCAGGCAAAGGATTCAACTCTGAAAATTCTGAGGCACCCATTGCTAAAACTTGAGAATTTCTGAGATCGACGTAGCGAGTATCTGTTAAATTAATGCTGGGCATCAGGCTGAGATTGTACTTTTCCACCAAAAATTGCTTTCCGTCGTGCAAAGCAGCAAAGGGCATACCTCTCAAACCCCGATCGACCACAAAGGAAATAGTATCGGTTTCGCACTTTTTCAAACTGTCCTCTAAAGGCGCAATCATCCACTTATAAAGCTGTTGGGAAGATGGTAGATAACTCGTAGTAGTCCGCACTCCCGGTTTGGTAATCTCATCCCTGAACTGAGTTACAACTTTCAGCAGTTCTGCCCGGTTCGCAGCCGGCACACTTTTGTGAACCACTTCACCGCAAGAATTTATTAGCATTAAATTTAACTCTTCGGGCTGCGAGAACAGATAAATTAAGCTGGGTTTCGTGCCCGTTTCTGCGCCCAGGGATGCTAACTTTTTTTGGGTTTCCTCTGGGGATACCAACTCGTCGCTGATGTTGATGCCCAAATATTCCCGGAATTCTTGGGTGAAAGATTGGTCTAGTAGAGACAAAGCGGCCGATATATTGCCGATTTCCAAATTCCTGCCGATATCGCCGCGAAATGCTGACTGAATAACTGAATCTCTGATATTTGAATTGATGAAATTTCTCAGTCCTCTGGGAGATTGCATTCTTTCGGGCGGCATCCTTTCTCCCGGTTTTCCTATATCTCGCGATATTCTGTTTTGGTTCTGCAGCTGTTCCCGACTAAAGGGTTGGTTCGGCTCGGGGAAAAGCGATCGCCCTCTATCAAATGGCAATCTATCCCTTGGTGATATGGGGGGCGAATTGGGGTTATTGGGATTATTGGGATTATTAGGGCTATTGGGATTATTGGGATTATTAGGGCTATTGGGATTAGTTGGAATGTCGGGATTAGTTGGAATGTCGGGATTAGTTGGAATGTCGGGATTAGTTGGAATGTCGGGATCAGTTGGAATGTCGGGATTAGTTGGAATGTCGGGATTAGTTGGTTGATTGGTAGTGACGATCGCACTATTGCCTTGAGTGTAAGAATTGATAAAAGATCGCCCCTGAGTAATCGTACCCACAGCATTGCTGGCGATCGCCCCAGCAGTACCGTTAGTCGTCGCATCTCCCACCGCAAAAGGCGTCGGCGGATTGACATTGCCGCCGCCGTGGCGGATCGTAACTGTACCGGGTTGAGTGTCGCCAAGAGTCGAGATGCTAACAGGAGTGCCGTTTTGGTCAAAAGTACCCGTCACTCGAACTAAACCCGGAGTTGTGAGCTCAACATTACCGCCCGGAGCATTGATCGATGCAACACTGATATCATTTTGAGCGTTAAGATTTACTGTAGAAGTGCGCTCGGCACTAACAACAGGATTAACATTTATTCGCCCACTTGCGATTTCGTTCCCCGCTAAAATTCCGACACTTTCGGCAGCACTTATATTGCCAGTGCTGACTGTTCCCCTGCTGCTAGTGACATCAACTGCAACTCCCTGCAAGTCTCGTGAATTTACATCAAGCGGCGCGGTTAAATTCACATTTCCTGTTGTAGCGTCCGTATTGCCAATATTAATACTTCCCGTATTGCTAGTTACATTAACTCCAACTCCCCGCAAATTCCCGGAATTTACATTGCCAGAACTTGTCAAATTGACATTTCCTGTTGTGGCGTCGATATTGCCAATATTAATACTTCCCGCATTGCTGTTTGCATTAACTCCAACTCCCCGCACATCGCGGGAATTTACATTTAGCAGCGCTGTTAAATTGACAGTATTTTCTGTTGCTGTAGCGGTGTCAATATTAATACTTCCGGTATTGCTATTTATATTAACTCCAACTCCCCGCACATCCCCGGAATTTACATTTCCCGAACCTATTATATTAATATTCCCAATAGATGTAGTATTACCGATCGCAATATTTCCCTGACCGCTATTGACTTCAACGTCTCCACCTTGCAAACTCCCTGCATTTAAATCGCTGGACGATCTCAAATTAATCGTGGCAGTGCCAGCGTTAATCGATGCAACATTCATATTAGTTTGTGCATCCAAATTTACTGTAGAAATGAGGGGATTAACTGGATTTGTGGTCACAGGATTAACAGTTATTGCCCCTGTGTTGATTTCCTGTCCCGCTATAATTCTGACATCTCCAGAAGTAGCGATCGCCCCCGTATTAACACTCCCATTGCTGCTGCTAGCATTGACAGTCGCAGCGGTGAGATTGCCTACCGTTAAGTCCCTAAAAGCTGTCAAATTGATATTCTCAGTTGCTGTAATATTGACTGGTGTTGTATTAGGAACAATGGTATTGGCATCAGTCAAAACTCCCAGACCCCCGGAGTTACTGGTAATATTAACTTGAGAACCCTGCAAAGTTCCAAAATTCACATTGCCAAAAGCTCTGAGTTCGATCGCCCCGGAAGTCCCAGTATCGATCGCTCCTGTGACGATATTACCCCGAACCGTATTCAGACTAATACTGCCGTTGATATCAGCACGAGAAATGTCACTTGTCAAGATAATATTGTCATTAGCTCGAATATTAATTGTCGAACTAGACGTTAATCTGCCCCCAACAATCACTGCGGATTCCCTGCTTTCCAGATTAATTTGACCGCCATTAATATCTCTAGTTGCGATACTTCCCTGCGCTGACAAAATCACCGGCCCGCCCGCCGAAATATTTTCAACATAAATCAAATTATTCGACAAAATAGACGCAGGAGTAAATATTGCATCGTCACCTAAAGGATTAGGTTGTTCATTATCACCCGGAGTATCCGTAGGAGAATTAGGAACATTAGGAAAATTTGCCAGATTTTGCACTCCCGCCCGCAGAATCAAGGCCGGACTGCTGGTTAAAATAGCAACATCTGGATCGTCGGGATTCCCATTTTCCCTACCCAATGCACTATCGGGGCCGGTAATTGTAATATCCTCGGCAACAATGCTCCCCTTCGCCTCGACTTTCAGCGAAACACCAGTATAATCTCCAAAGAAAACATCTCCTTCCGAACTGATAATCGGGTCAAATAAACTCACGAAATTTCCCGACATTCCCGACAAATTGCGAATCGAAAAATTGCCACCAGAAACAAAGTGGGAATCCCCCGAAATAATGCCGTTGCTAACCAAACTCAAATTGCCGCCGCTTTGGAATTGCGGGGGAAGAGATAAGCCGCCGATCGCATTTTGAGTGAGAATATCAATAGTGCGAGATCCCTGAATGTATAAATTCCCCCCAGCCTGCGCCAAAAAAGGATTCTGGGCGCTGTCCCTGACCCGCACCGCATCCCCACCCAGCAAACTCAAATCCCCCGTAGTTTGCAGCCTAGCGCCTGCTAACGTGAGATTTTCCGCAGCCCATAAATTCGCACTTCCCGCATTCAACTGCGGCAGCCCAGACACATTAGCAGCAATCGCCACATCCCCAGAATTCACCTGCAAACCAGAACCCACAAGCCGCACAGAACCGTCATCCGCAACCGCAACACCCGCCGCCTGATTTTGCCCAGTACCTGTCAGCAACTGCGGCAAAGAAACAGGATTCAAAGTCTGTGGAGAATTACCAACATTTCCGCCCGTTGCTATTTCCAAACTCAACAAATGCCCCGGTTGACTAATGCGGAGAACATTTCCGCCCCCAACAGCAGCAACAGTAATTTGTCCGCCCGGGGCCGACAACTGCCCGGTACTAACAACCGTACCGCCAACCAAAGCCAAATTTTGCCCCGGAGTCACCGCTAAATTGCCAGCATTAACAATACTTCCCGGTACACCCGCACCAAAATAAAAAGCATTTGGCGTACCCACCAAGGCGCTAAAATTATTTGTACCCGCAGCATTAAACCAATTTGAACCAAAACCGACACCATTCGCAGTAGTTGCAGTAAAAGCCGCCGGCACATTCAAACTCGCGTTCGGGCCAAAAACAATCCCCGCAGGATTAATTAGAAAAAGATTAGAATTGCCGCCCGTGACAGTAATTAAACCGTTAATTAGCGAAGCGTCCCCGCCCGCAATTCGAGCTAATATATTCTGAATAGCCGAATTAGTCAGAAAATTAGCAATTTGACCTTCATTCAAGCCAAACTGCCCAAAACTGTGAAAAAGATTCGCGCCGTCTCCCGACAAACTGCCACCGTTGATATCATAGCGGTTGCCGCTGGGGGTGACAACAGTACCCGTACCGTCAGCCGCAGGCACTATGGGCTGTGCTTGCGCGAAAGTATTAAAAATTAACAAAGAAAAGGGACAAATAAATAGCCCGACCTTTTTAATCTTTAAGCTGGCATTTTTCATAGCAGCAAGTAAAACTATCTCAATTGCCTTAATTATCGCACTTGCAAACAAGTTACCTCTAAATAACAAATTAATTCGCTCATGACAACTCCCAAAATCAAAAGCCTCTACACAGACGGCGCTTGTTCCGGCAACCCAGGCCCAGGTGGCTGGGGTGCAGTAGTTTGCTTCGCCGACGGCAACTGTCACGAGCTCGGGGGTGGAGACCCCCAAACTACTAACAACCGCATGGAAATGCAGGCTGCAGTCGCTGCGCTGGAATTTTTTGCCAATTCCGGTCAAACCGAACCCGTCACTGTTTACACCGACAGCGAATACGTTAAGAACGGCATCACTAAATGGATTCAAGGCTGGAAAAATAAAGGCTGGAAAACCTCAACCGGTAAAGATGTTGTCAACCAAGACCTCTGGCACCGGCTAGACAAGCTCAATTCCCGGCAAATCAAGTGGGAACACGTCCGCGGCCACTCCGGCGACTTCTACAACGACAGATGCGATGAAATCGCCCGCAGCTTCTCCCACAATCTCACTCCGGAACTGCAACAGCAGAAACCAACTGCAGGTGAGACTCAGGCGGGAACTTTGGTCAGCGCGGCCGCACCGCCTCTAGGTTCGGAAAACACAATTGTTTCGGAAGGAACGGACACAACTGGTAACAAAACGATAGAATCCTATGTCATAACTTCTGACCTTCCGATCTCCAACTCTACCATGATGGACTCAACTGCCGATACCCTGGAGAACTTGCCCCGCGAGGTGAGGGTTCAAGACCTCCGCAATCTGATCGAAACGTTGCACATCGCCGACGAGGTTGCTACGAAAGGCTACTTGATTACCAGTTCTGAACTGGCTGATTTGATGGATGTAAATGCCAGCGCTGTCACCAGCCGGGGAGACAACTGGGTTTGGCGGAATTGGGTAGTTTCGCGGGTGCGGCGCGAAGGCAACCAAATTCTCTGGCAATTAGAGAGAATCGACCACGTTAGTACAACTGATTAGTGGTTAGTCATGAGTTATTAGTTGATTAATAACTGATGACTAATGACTGTCTCAAAGCAAGATTTGGCAAAATTCCGTAGGGACACAACATTGTTGTGTCCTTTTAGTCATCAGTTTAGTAAACAGACTACTTAACATCAGTCCCAGTTAAAAGAAAGAATCCAACTGTCTGTAAGCCCGTACTCCCAACCCTCATAAAATCAGTGATTTTTTATCTAAAATCTCAAATCTCAAATCGAAAATAGCATGAGTATCAGCTTGCGAACAGTCACTGCTACCAGATATGTCACTCCCTTACGCGAGGGCGGGTCGCTACCCGCGATCGTCGAAGCAGATGATGATGGTATGTACGTGCTCAAATTTCGCGGTGCGGGCCAGGGAGCCAAATCTCTGATCGCCGAGCTAGTGGCGGGAGAGATTGCTCGCGCCTCCGGGCTCCCAATCCCCGAACTCGTCTTTGTTGAACTAGATCCCGAACTGGCTCGGACTGAGCCTGACCCGGAAATTCAAGATTTGATCCGAGCAAGTGCTGGCCTCAACCTCGCCCTCGACTATCTCCCCGGCTCGATCACATTTGACCCGATAGCGGGGAAGTCCGATGCGGATTTGGCCTCAGAAATCGTCTGGTTCGATGCTTTTGTGACCAACATCGATCGCACGTCGCGCAATGCAAATATGCTGGTATGGCACCGCCGACTTTGGCTGATCGATCACGGTGCAGCCCTCTACTTCCACCACACCTGGAAAGATTATCTCTCGCGCAGCCGCGATCGTTTTCCGCCAATCAAAGACCACGTTCTGCTGCGTTTTGCCAGTACGCTGGAAGCGGCAAATTCAAAGATGACTCAAAGGCTAACGCCGGAAATCATTCGCAACATCGTTAAACTAATTCCTGATACTTGGCTGGTGGGAGATTCTCCTTTCAGCGATAGCAACCAACATCGGGATGCTTATATCGAGTACCTGCTAAATCGGCTAGAATCACCACATATTTTTTTGGAGGAGGCGATTAGTGCCCGATCGATTTCTGTATGATTACGCCATTATCCGCGTCGTTCCCAAAGTCGAGCGCGAGGAGTTTATCAACGTCGGGGCGATCGTTTCCTGCGGTATGAAAAAATTCCTCGAAGCCCGTATCGAAATTGATGAACAGCGCTTGATGGCGATCGACTCAACGTTGGATCTGGAAATGATTCGCAATCACCTAGCAGTCATTCCCATCATTTGTGCAGGCGGCAAGGAATCTGGGGCGATCGGTCAACTTCCCCACAGAGAGCGCTTTCACTGGCTTGTAGCACCCCGCAGCACGATCGTTCAGACATCGCGGGTACACACTGGTTTTTGCCAGAATCTACCGGGTGCGATCGAACACTTGCTCGATACAATGGTGCGATCGTCAAGCCGAAAACCATCTGTAAAGGCTCGGTTGCTAGCGGCTGGAATTGACACTCAGGAGATGCGATCGCACTCTAGTTAGCGTCAGCTTGTGGGTTAGATGCTGCTTTGAGCTTGGTGGGCGATCAATCCATTTCGGAAAACACTCAGAATATCCGAATTATTCATATCTCTCCGATCTTCATCTGCGTGAATCAGCGTCAATCCATTGTCATCTGCGGTTAATACATTCTCTTTTTTTAACCGCAGATGAGGACAGATTAACACAGATTAACGCCGATGAATTAGATCAATTCCGGTTGCATCGTCGGTGATTGTTGACTGTGGGTGAGATTTGACCAGAACGATGCTAACGGATTTGAGCTAACTTTTCTAAAGTCTTAGCCGCAGTTTCGCAAGGTAGAAAGATGATGCAAATTGAACCGACAAATATGACTTTCCCTCTCTGGGGTTTAACAATTTTCATTTTGTGGACGATCGCAGTCGTTATCTTGTTACTAGCAGTCAGAATTCGACATCTATCTGCGGGCGGATCAGTAAAAGATTTCGGCACACAAAACGACGACAGCTTGCTTTGGCGACTATTTCGAGTACAATCCAACTTGATAGAAAACCTGCCTTTGTATTTGGGAGTTGTTTTTCTTCTAACAGTTAGGCGTGTTTCAGGAACAGCAGTAGATTTGCTGATTGTTGTGTACATCCTATTTCGGCTTGTACATTCAGCGATTCACATCGCTGGCCTCGATCCAAAGTTTCGGTTGTTCAGCTTAGTAATTCAGTTAAGCTGTTTGGTCGCCTTAACTATTATGGCAGTTTTCTAGTTAAGTAATTACGCAATTGACAGTTATATATAGTAGGGTGCGTCAGGGGCAAATCCTAATTGTTTCGTATACAGCGTAAGTCAGACGCACCTTACAAGTCGATGTGACATTAGTGCCTGTGATTTGGGTAATTTATTGAAGTTTATGAACAGAATATCTCGTGCGATCGCTGTTATTTTAATTGTATTAGGCTGCATTACTTCTGTTTTAGTTCAGCCACCGCAATCAGCCTTAACCGTGCCACCTCCTGTGCAAGAATCTCCACGACGCGGAGGAGATGTTGCTCAGACAATTAATTTTGGACGGCACTTTCAAGAGCTAGGAGTTGAAGGATCGATCGCGATTTACGATTTAAATAGCGATCGGCTTTATCAACACAACCCGCAACGTAACGCCACAGCTTTTTTACCTGCATCTACATTTAAGATTCTCAACTCTCTGATTTCCTTAGAAACAAAAGTGATTTCAGATGAGATTGCCATTCTAACTTGGGATGGAACTCAAAGGCAAATTCCCGCATGGAATCGAGACTTGAATATGAGAGAAGCCATGAAACTTTCCGCCGTTTGGTTTTACCAAGTTCTCGCCCGCCGAGTCGGACACGAGCAAATGCAAAAATGGGTAGCTAAAGTCGGTTATGGCAACCAAAAAATCGGTAACAAAGACGATATTGACAAATTCTGGTTAGAGGGAGAACTGCGAATCACACCCAACGAGCAAATTCAATTTCTCCGCCGTCTATACAAAAATGACTTACCCTTTTCTGAGCGCTCGCTGTCTCTGGTTAAAGACATCATAATTGTTGAACAAACTCCCGATTACACAATTAGGGCAAAAACAGGCTGGGCAAACTTTGGAGAACAAACAAAGCCTCAAATTGGCTGGTATGTAGGTTATTTAGAAAAGAATAAAAATGTTTACTTTTTTGCTACAAACATTGACATCCGCAACAACAATGACGCACCTGCAAGAATTGAGTTAACGCGCCGTTGCTTAAAGGATATTGCGCTGCTGTAAGTGCGTTATTTGTTCTGTAATATTCGCAAAAACGCCAGCGTATCGGCTCACGGTGACAGCCAAAACAGCCATTTATTGGATACCTGAGTTCGCTCGCAGCAAGCCGAGTCTTTTAAATGTTTTAAAACTTACGCAATTGGCACATATAGCAATCCTTGCAGGAGTCGTAAACTTTTTACCCCACCCCAACCCTCCCCTTACCAAGGGGAGGGAGTAAGAAATTCACAAATGATGCGAGGATTGCTATATATACAGTTGGTATAGTGCTATGTATCATTTCTCGCAGCAAGGCGACAATCATCTAAGAGAGCATTAAGTTCTTCAACGACTACCCAGGGGTTTCGACCTTTCAAACAAGCTACGATCGCTGCTTCATAGGGATTTCTGCCAGTTTTTTTTACCGCTGCGATCGCCTGTTTGTTAGACAATCCCCGCCCGCTGACCAACCAAGCAGCCAAAACCTGTCCTGTACGTCCGATCCCCCCAGAACAGTGAACTACCACCCGTTCGCCTTTGCTATTTGCCGATTCCAAGAACGGCAATATTCGATCGATTAAAATATCGCGATCGACCAATTCAAAGTCTGCAATCGGCGCCCAGCAAACTCGATCGCACCCAAATATTTTCCGATATGTTCCCAGTAAATCAGTGTAGCGGATGAGTTGCGTCTGAGCAAGCAAGCAGCAAACTTGCTTGATATTATGCCCCTGCATAAATTCAATCCACCCAGCAATTTCTGCATTGCGGTATCCTGGTCTGGCTGCACCAAACACAATTAATTCATTCTCTGAAGCCGCAGCGAATTTGTGCATACTGTTTTCAATATTTTTACCTATAATTAAGAAAGACGCACAAATCCTGAATCTACAATGAAAAACAACAGCTCGATCGGTTTAATGAACTGGCTGCAACCCAAACCAGAAACTGTTTTGTTATGCGACTCAAGTGCAGCAGCTTCTGAGATGGCATTCATGCTCAACGGTGAGTGGGATGGGTGCAATAGTTTGGTGCTCCCTAAATGCGACAAGGTAGCAATTGAAGCAGCCGCCCGTTTGCTGGAGACATCGTGGTGCTACCAAAATACTTGCGAACCCGTTTTAATTCGGCTGGAAGTTGATGAATTTTTGCGCCGTTATGCGATTGGAGACAGGTTTTTTATTAATGCTAACTTGCGATGCGTGCAATTGAGCGAACTTTGCTTAGAAAACATTGATTTGAGTTATGCTAAATTAAATTGGGCTAACCTCAGCGACACTAACTTAAGCAAAGCCAACTTAATGGCAGCCCAAATGCAATCGGCAAATTTGAGTCGCAGCAATTTGAGTGGATCGCAACTTGTGAGGGCGAACTTATCAGGAGCAAATTTATCTGAGGCTAATCTCAGAGGTGCCGATCTTAGTTATGCAGATTTAAGCAATACTTGTTTAACAGGTACTGATTTAAGAGGTGTAAATTTAGCTAGAGTAGACTTAAGAAAAACTTCGTTAAATGGGGCGATTGTTGAGTAAAATTCATGGCTGTATCGGGGGTGGGCTTCCTGCCCATCCCACGAAAGAAACATCAAAGGCTCTTGCTGGCGCCCTCTGATACGCGACTTATTAAAAAAGTCGGGTAACTTAGTATTAATGATTATTCATACTTCCTGCCGCGCCACTGAGTAGGCTGATTCAACGCAGAAATTAGAATTCGCAAAAACGCCAGCGGATCGGCCAAAGGTGACAGCCAAAACAGCCATTTACCCCATGCCCCAGTTGTATCGTAGGAAGGTGCGATCGCCAAACACAAAGCCGATCGCACCGCAACCAAAAATACATTCAATCCCAACAGCCAAAAGTGCCCAAATACACCAATCGGCGGCAGCGAACCAAACAGCAAATAGCACAACACAATCGGCATCGGCAAACCTTGAACCGCCAGCAACAGCAACAAATCGCCCCAAATTTGACCGCTTGAAGCAGCATCTTTCAAATCGAGCGATCGCGCCCATTCATTCCCCATGAGCGATCGCGCCGAGAGCTTTTAGCGTCGCTTTCTGTGCTTCAGTTAAACCTGTAACCCCAGTGATATTCATGCCTTCGTAGAGTCGGGGTGGTTTCAGTATTTTTAGGCACTCACCCGTATTGACATCCCACAGCCTTGCCGTTTCATCAGCACAGCCACTTGCTACAGTTTGACCATTCGGACTAAAACTGACTGCGTAGATTTCACGGGTATGTCCGGTGAGAGTTCTGATACATCTTCCAGTGCTGACATCCCATAGCCTCACCGTTCCATCGCAACTACCACTAACCAAGGTTTTTCCGTCTGGGCTAAAGGCAACTGACCATACCCAATTGGTATGCCCAGTCAATGTTTTGATGCAGTTACCCGTATTGACATCCCACAACTTCAACGTTCGATCGGCACTAGCACTAGCTACGATTTGACCATCCGGACTAAAGGCAACCCAACATACTTGATTTGTATGTCCAGTGAAGGTTTTTAAGCAACTGCCAGTGCTGACATCCCATAGTTTTACACAGTCAAAACTGCTACTGGCTAGGGTTTTACTGCTGGGACTGAAAGTGACGAAAAATGTGGAGAGGAAAAATATGGAATTGCTAGGTTCGGTACAAGTTCGGAAACATTGACCCGTTTGACAATCCCAGAACCTGATGCTCTGGTCAAAACCGCTACTGGCTAAAGTTTTGCCATCTGGACTAAAGGCAACTCCATATACCCAATCAGTATGTCCCGCGAACGTTTTTATGCACTTGCCCGTATTGACATTCCATAACTTCAGCGTTTTGTCAGCACCCCCACTAGCGATTGTTTTACCATCGGGACTAAAAGCGACTCCTATGACTGATTTAGTATGTCCCGTGAACGTTCTCACGCAACTGCCAGTATTGACATCCCACAGCCTCAGTGTAGTGTCAACGTTGCCACTAGCTAAGAGCTTACCGCAGGGACTAAAAGGAACTGCTAATACACAACTGTTATATCCGGTGTGAGTTTTGAAACATTTGCCTGTTTGACAATCCCAAAACCGAATTGTACGGTCAAAACTACCACTCACTACTATTTGACCATCTGGACTGTTGGCGTAGCCTGCGCGTAGCGCATAGGTAACGGACTCTACGCGATCGCTATGTCCGATGAAGGTTCTTGCACAGCTACCCGTGCTAACATCCCACAACTTCACCGTTTTGTCATAACTACCACTCACTACGGTTTGACCATCGGGACTAAAAGCGACTGATGTGACTACACTGCTATGTCCCGTGCAAATTTTAACGCACTTACCATCACGGATATCCCAAAGCCTGACTGTGCAGTCAGCACTGCCACTCGCTAGGGTTTGACCATCCGGACTGAAGGCGACGGCATAGACCGAATTCGTATGTTCGTACAACGTCTTAAAGCACTTGCCTTTGCGAACATCCCAAAGCTTGACTGTGTTGTCGGTACTAGCACTCGCTAAAATTTGACCATCCCGACTAAAGGCGACTGAATAGATTTCATTCGTATGTCCGGTGAACGTTATAACGCAACTATCAGTCGTGACATTCCACAAATTTACTGTGCGATCGGCACTAGCACTCGCTAAAATTTGACCATCCGGACTGAAGGCGACTGAGTAGACTATATTACTATGTCCGGTATAAGTTTTTAGACAGATGCCAGTACGAACATCCCAAAGCTTCACCGTGTGGTCATAACTACTACTCGCTAGGGTTTGACTATCTGGACTCCAAGCCACTGATTTTACCCAGTAGGTGTGTCCCTGAAAGGTCAAAAGTTGTTTGCCTTTTTGCACGTCCCACAGGTGAATATTATTATCTAGACCGGCCGTCGCCACACATTTGCCATCTGGTGTCAGTGCTAGTGACGTAATATTACCGAATATGTCAGAAAAAACCGATTGACACAGGTCAGAATTGGCGAAATTGACATTGTGCAAGTTTATCGCCTGGAGGTTAGCTTGCCAAACCGTTAGATTTGAAAAGTCATAACCGCTTAGATATACCTGTAATTGGCGAAGTAGATTGATAATATTTCCACTTACATATCCGGTCTTTAGGGGCGGTTTCCCTCGTAGCATCTCAAGAATTTGAGCTAGAGAATTTTCTAGAGTTTTTGAGTCGCTAAAACTCGTAATTAATCCATCAATCACTGGTTGAAGAATGAGGCGGATTTGAGTCTCAATTACATATTCTTTTGCTTGAGCTTTAACCAGAGCGTAACTTCTAAAGAGTTGAAGGTTATCAGGTTTAAAGTTAGCAAGTTTATTAGAAATTCCAACCTGATAACCTTCAACTTTTAACCCAATAATTTCTTTACAAATCTGCTCAATTAATCGAGTAATCACGTACTCCATGACTACAGGTTGTTGGGTAAATCGAGCGTTGTTTTTTTCAATCAATGACCGATGTTGCAATGAGCCTAGTGCCTGTAGAAGTTCGCTAGTTAATATCGGGGAGACAAAATCCTCTTGCAATTCCTCTAACAACACTGGTTCGCGATTGATGGCTAACCAGTACATAATCTCTTGTTCTATATCGCTCAGTCGCTGAAACTGCCGCTCTAACAAATCGCGGATATCATCAAAAATAAACAAACCTTGCTTTAAAAATTCTAAAAAGCGAGAAATACTGCTATCAAAAAACTCTGTTACCCCTGAAGCTACTATCTTTAAAGCTAAGGGATTCCCGCCATAGCGTGAAATCAGGCTTGTCCATTCATCTTCTGACCCAGTAAAAGACCCCTTCGCAGAGAAAATTTTTCGTCCTTGAACGGAGGGTAAACCTGTTAGTTGCAAGCAGCGAACGGGTAGGGTTCCGCCCTCTAAAGCGGTTATTCCTTGTGGTTTCTCGCGACTGGTTAGTATCAAGCTGCTGTTGTGGTGTGTTTCCCCAACACATTTGAGTAACTCACCGTAACCTTCATATCCTTCTCGAAAGCGTCCCGTGCGTGAAGCAAAGCTATGCCGCACTTCATCGCCTGCTTGCAAAACCGATTCAGCATTATCCAAAACTAGCAGACAGCGCGAGGAGCGTAAATAATCGATCGACCGCAAGATTCTGCCGTCCAGGTTAGTTGGCAGATTTGTTTCTTGTTGGTTAGAGAGAAATTGGATCAGTTCTGCCAATATCTCTTCTACAGGGGGGGCATTGCGAAGACTTCGCCAAATGACATACTCAAATCCTGATTGCAGCATTTGGGCAAGCTTGGCAGCCAAAGCGGTTTTGCCAATCCCTCCCATCCCCAGCAGCACCACCAAACGGCAATTGTCCTGCACAATCCATTGCTCTAAAGTCGTCAGTTCGTCACTACGACCGTAGAAAGCCGAGACATCCGGTGCCTCGCCCCAATCTTGGTGTCTGTTGGCAATCAAGAGGGAGGATTCCACGTCTACAGACTCGGATAGAACCCGATCGCCCAAGTCAGAGATCGATCGCCAATCGAGCGCCAATTTTCCACAAATTTCCACAAAAGTCGCATAATCAACGGTTTTTCCTGTGAGGAACCTGCTGAGAGTGGATAAAGCGAGTCCTAATTCTTCAGCAAAGGCTCTTTGGCTGGGAAAGCCATTGCGCTTGAGGGCTAATTTGGCGATCTGAATGCAGTCACTGCGAACTTTGAGCGATCGTGACATACCCTATTTCCTCGAAAGTTATGCAGATTTTAGCAAGTTACTCGAAAGTCGGTAATAAGTCAGTACCTTCTCAGTCTCGATCTCGGTCATCTGCGTGTTTTGATGGATTTAGTAGAGATGAGAAGTCCGATGCGGGTTGTCGATCGAACGTAAGAAACGTGTGTACAAATTTTTTCAGAGGAAACTATCATGGCTATATTCGGAGACGATCTTGCTAACAACCTTGTTGGAGGTGCAGCAGCGGACGATATCTTTGGCGCTGGTGGAAATGACATCCTCAATGGGGCTGGTGGTAACGACAAAATCTTTGGCGAGTCTGGAAATGACTCGCTAATTGCTGGCGCAGGTCTGGACTTTCTGTACGGTGGGGACGGCGATGACACCCTTAATGCAACTGGAGCGGGTAATGACGACCTCTTCGGTGGAATTGGTAGCGACGTTTACATCGTCAACAGGATCACCGACAATCTGGTTGAGGGTCTCAATCAGGGCATTGATATTGTCCAGTCTTCCGCCAGCTATACCCTAGATCCTAACGTGGAAAACCTAGTCCTCACGGGAGTTACCAATATCAACGGTTTTGGTAACAACCTCACCAACCAAATCACGGGTAACAGTGGCAACAATTACCTCGGTGGTTCAGGTGGCGATGACATCCTTAGTGGTTTAGGTGGCAATGACACCCTTAATGGTGACGAGGGCAATGACATCCTTAATGGCGGTGCTAATGTAGACCGATTCCTGTTCGATAACGCTCTTCCTGCGGCTGGTGTAGATACAATCAATGACCTGATTGTTGGCAGCGACAAAATTGTCCTGAACAAATCGACAGTTTTCTTAGCTCTCGAAACTATCGGAACGGAAGCTGGTGCTATTTTGCTGGCTTCAGACTTTGCGTCAATCAATGTGGCTGCCGGATCAGAAGTCTCCACAGCACAAAACAACCCAAATGAGATTGTTTACAACCGTCAGACTGGCAGTTTGTTCTACAACGCGAACAATGCTACGGCAGGCTTTGGGGTAGGTGGTGGTAAGTTTGCCACAATTGTGGGTTCTCCCGATACCGTCTCACGTACAGACTTCCTTGTTA
This sequence comes from Microcoleus sp. B3-D2, assembly GCF_036705345.1. Taxonomy (NCBI): domain Bacteria; kingdom Bacillati; phylum Cyanobacteriota; class Cyanophyceae; order Oscillatoriales; family Microcoleaceae; genus Microcoleus; species Microcoleus sp. B3-D2. The sequence goes on along the minus strand of NZ_JAUBUG010000029.1, from coordinate 9,384 downwards.
CAGTGATTGTCCCGCAGTAGTTATAGAGCAGTGAAATAGAAGCCCGGTTTCTTCAAGAAACCGGGTTTCCGATCTCGCGCTCCGGCCGTCGAACTCACGTTAATTACCGATTTAAAAGCACTAGATACGATCGTGCTTAACGGCAAATCAAGCGATTACGTGGTGCAGAATCAAGCTGCATTTGTTCCTGAATTGGGAGGAAATGTTCAGGGTACGGGAATTCTCAAGAAGGGGGCTAACGGCACCAATGATTTGATTGGTATCGTGCAGAATATAGTTGGTTTAAACCTAAATAGTTCGGTGTTTCAATTTGTTGATAACGATGTTAAGGCTTCACTCTAATTTGAGTGCGAAAACTGTCGATTTGATTGACGACAACAGCGATGATTCTGGAACTGTCGATTTGATTGACGACAACAGCGATGATTCTGGAACTGTCGATTTGATTGACCGCGACAGAAATGTTGACAAAGACGATTATTTGATTGGCGGCACTAACAATAACGTGCTATATGGCAACGGTGGTTATGACTTGCTCGAAGGCGGCAGTGGCAATGATTACCTTAATGGTAATAAAAATGGCGGGCCGGGGGGCTACCCTGACGAAATTGACACCCTTATTGGCGGTTTAGGAGCAGATACATTCGCAATTTTCGAGAAAGGCCCAGAGTTTGAAATTCCTTACTTAGATGGGTTAGGCGAGCAATCCTATGCGATTATTCGGGACTTTAAGAAAGCAGACGGAGATGCAATTTTGCCGGTGGGCAAAAAACAAGATTACGAATTTGTGTCAGGTGACGGTTATGGCAATAAGTTGATTCAAGACACAAAAATCTTTTATAAAGATGACATGATTGCCGTAGTAGCAGACACAATGGTTGCAGATTTAACCCTGTCATTCCTCTAATTCTATCTCTCGGAGAACTGGTTCCCAGGCTCTGCCGGGGAACCGATATCCAGAGGCTATTCCTCGAAGAGCGATCGGGAAAATCCAACTGTTTTTTTGTCAAGTTATCTCAACTGTAAACTATCAAGGAGATCGCAAAATGCACTCGCAAACTACCTACTTTAGATTCTCTCTCTTATTATCCGGTACTATAACTCTGATATTTGTATTCTTATATTTAGGAGGATATGGCTTTACTGGTCTTATAGACGAGGATATACTGCTGTGAGGCGATCGACTGTGATGTCAAGATAGTTTGATCGTATCGTGTGCCTGCGTAAGTCCTGAAGATCTCAAATGGGTTCTATATCATGTCCGGTCATATAACTTTTTATTATGGGTAATTCACCGGACTAGATATTATACTTGCGGCCGCGCCACTGAGTCGGCTGATTAAAAGCAGAAATTAGAATCCGCAAAAACGCCAAAGGATCGGCCAAAGGAGAAAGCCAAAATAGCCATTTACCCGATGCCTGAGTTCGATCGTAAGAAGGAGCGATCGCAAAACATAAAGCCGATCGCACTGCAACCAAAAATACATTCAATCCCCACAGCCAAAATTGCCCAAATACAGCAAGTGGTGGCAGCGAACCAAACAGCAAATAGCACAATACAATCGGCACGGGCAAACCTTGAACCGCCAGCAACAGCCACAAATCGCCCCAGATTTGAGCGCCAGAAGCAGCATCTTTCAAATCGAGCGATCGACCCCATTCATTCCCCATGATCGATCGCGCCGAGAGCTATCAGCGTCGCTTTCTGTGCTTCAGTTAAACCTGTAACCCCAGTGATGTTCATGCCTTCGTAGAGTTTGGCAGGTTTCAGCATTTTTAGGCACTCACCTGTCTTGACATCCCACAGCCTCACAGTTTCGTCGGCACTGCTACTTGCCAGAGTTTGACCATCCGGACTGAAAGCAACTGAATAGACCTCACGGCTATGTCCGGCGAACGTTCTGACGCATCTGCCAGTGCTGATATCCCACAGCTTCACGGTGCGATCGTAACTACCGCTAACCAAGGTTTTTCCGTCAGGACTGAAGGTGACTGACCATACCCAATTGGTATGTCCAGTGAAAGTTCTTATACAGTTGCCAGTATTGACATTCCACAGCCTTAGCGTTTGGTCGGTACTGGCACTGACTAGAGTTTGACCATCGGGACTAAAGGCAACCGAACAGACTTCATTCGTATGTCCGGCGAACGTTCTGAGGCAGTTACCAGTGCAGACATCCCACAGCTTTACCGTTTGGTCTAAACTGCCACTTGCCAAGATTTGACCATCCGGACTAAAGGTCACCGAACAGACTCCTTTGCTATGTCCGGTGCAAGTTTTTAAGCACTTACCCTCACCAATATCCCAACAGCGTACCGTTTGGTCTAAACTGCCACTAGCCAAGGTCTTACCATCCGGCGTCAAGGCGACTGATAAGACTCGATGAGTATGTCCGTGCAAGGTTTTTAGGCAGTTGCCAGTGCTAACATCCCAGCAGCGTACTGTGTGGTCAAAACTGCCACTGACTAGAGTCTGACCATCCGGCGTGAAGGCGACTGAGAATACCCAACTACTATGTCCGTGCAACGTTCTGAATTCTTTGCCGATGCTAATATCCCATAATCTCACCGTGCGATCGATGCAACTACTTGCAAGAGTTTGACCATCTGGCGTGAAGGCGACTGACGATATCGAACTACCATGTCCGTGCAACGTTCTTAAGCAGTTGCCGATGCTAACATCCCAACAGCGTACCGTTTGGTCAAAACTGCCGCTGACTAAAGTTTGACCATCCGGCGTCAAGGCAACTGAACTGACATGATTGGTATGTTTGGCTAAAGTTTTCAAGCATTTACCATCAAGGACATCCCATAGCCTGATAGTTTGGTCGGCACTGCTACTGGCTAAAGTTTGACCATCCGGACTAAAAGCGACTGACAATACCCCCTTACTGTGTCCAATGCAAGTTTTTAACTCGCAGCCGCTACTGACATCCCAAAACCTTACCGTTTGGTCGGCACTACCACTAGCTAAGGTTTTACCATCCGGAGTCAAGGCGACCGAAGATACCCCATCAGTATGTCCGTGCAACGTTCTTAACGACCTGCCCGTGCGACAATCCCATAGCCTCACAGTTTGGTCGGCACTGCCGCTGACCAGGGTCTTACCTTGGGGACTAAAGGCTACTGACAAGACCCAGTTGGTGTGTCCCTGCAACGTTTTGAGAGACTCACCCGTATCAATATCCCACAGCTTGATAGTGCCATCTTGACTACCACTTGCTACGGTTTGACCATCAGGACTAAAGGTGACTGAGTAGACCCCATTAGTATGTCCGGTGTAAGTTCTGAAGCACTTACTGTCACTAACATTCCAGAGTTTCACCAGATGGTCGGCACCGCCACTGGCAAGAATATCGCCTTGAGGAGTGAAAGCGACTGACCGTACCCAAGCATTGTGTCCTCTCAAGGTAAGAAGCTGTTGACCTGTTTGCATTTGCCACAGGCGAATATTACCATCAACATCACCCGTAGCCAAAAGTTTGCCATCCGAACTAATTGCTACAGAATAAACACTACCCAAAAGTTCCGCAAAAACGGACTTAGCTAGGTCAGCGTTCTGAAAATTGACATGATGCAAATTCACTCGCCGTAAGTCGGCTTGCCAAATAGTCAGATGAGAAAAGTTATAGTTAGATAAATTAATCTGGAGGTGATTCAATAAGTTAATCAGATTTCCACCACCATAGGCAGTAGAAATCTGGTTTTTCTGAATTTTTAAGAGGATTTGATTAAATTTATTTTCCACATCTTCCTTAGAACTAAAGATGAGGGACAATCTCTCGGAAATCGGCTCTAAAATAACGCGAATCTGACTTTCTCTGATATAATCCTTGGCAGTAGCTTTAATGAGAGCATGGCTCATCAATAATTTAACGTCTTCAGTAGAAACTTCCTCACATACCTGCTCGATTATTCGTTCTGTCACGTACTCCATAACGACAGGTTGTTGTGTAAAACCATCGGCGATTTTTTCAATCAATGAGCGGCGTTGCAAAGAAACGATCGCCTGTAGGAGTTCGCTAGCTGATATGGGGGAGACAAAATCCTCTTGCAATTCCTCTAACAACACTGGTTCGCGATTGAGGGCTAACCAGTACATAATCTCTTGTTCTATATCGCTCAGTCGCTGAAACTGCCGCTCTAACAAATCGCGGATATCATCAAAAATAAACGAACATTGGTTTAAAAACTCTAAAAAGCGAGAAATACTGCTATCAAAAAACTCTGTTACCCCTGAAGCTACTATCTTTAAAGCTAAGGGATTCCCGCCATAGCGTGAAATCAGGCTTGTCCATTCATCTTCTGACCCAGTAAAAGACCCCTTCGCAGAGAAAATTTTTCGTCCTTGAACGGAGGGTAAACCTGTCACTTGCAAGCAGCGAACGGGTAGTGTTTCGCCCTCTAAGGCGGCTAATCCTTGTGGTTTCTCGCGACTGGCTAGTATCAAGCTGCTGTGGTGATTTGTTTCCCCAACACATTTGAGTAACTCACCGTAACCTTCATATCCTTCTCGATAGTGTCCCGTGCGTGAAGCAAAGCTATGCCGCACTTCATCGCCTGCTTGCAAAACCGATTCAGCATTATCCAAAACTAGCAGACAGCGCGATGAGCGTAAATAATTGATCAACCGCAAAATTCTGCCGTCTTTGTTAGTTGGCAAGACCCCCCCTTCGCCCCCCCTTACTAAGGGGGGGTCTTGGTTGGAGAGAAATTGAATCAGTTCTGCCAGTATCTCTTCTACGGGAGGGGCATTGCGGAGACTTCGCCAAATCACAAATTCAAATCCTGAGTGTAGTTGTTGGGCAAGCTTGGCAGCCAAAGCTGTTTTACCAATCCCTCCCATCCCCAGCAACACTACTAAACGGCAATTATCCTGCACAATCCATTGTTCTAGAGTTGTCAATTCGCTACTGCGACCATAGAAAACCGAGACATCCGGTGCCTCGCCCCAATCTTGGTGTCTGTTGGCAATTGCTGGAGAGGATTTCACGTCTACAGACTGGGATAGAACCCGATCGCCCACGTCAGAGATCGATCGCCAATCGAGCGCCAATTTTCCACAAATTTCCACAAAAGTCGCATAATCAACGGTTTTTCCTGTGAGGAACCTGCTGAGAGTGGATAAAGCAAGTCCTAATTCTTCAGCAAGGGCTCTTTGGCTGGGAAAGCCATTGCGCTTGAGGGCTAATTTGGCGATCTGAATGCAGTCACTGCGAACTTTGAGCGATCGTGACATACCCTATTTCCTCGAAAGTTGTGCAGATTTTAGCAAGTTACTCGAAAGTCGGTCACAAGTCAGTACGTTCTCAGTCTCGATCTCAGTCAGATGGGTGTTTTGATTGATTTGTAGAGATGAGAATTTCCATACTGGCTCGCGAGTTTCCGTTGGCCTTGGAAGTCAACTTAATCACAGCCTATGGTGACTCGGCAATTCTCGTTTTATGTACTGAGTTTTTTTAGGGGTATTTATCATGGCAGTTTTATACGGAGGCAACGGTGCTACCAACTTTATTGGAAGTGGAGCAGCGGACACTATCTTTGGCGCTGGTGGAAATGACACGCTCAATGGAAGGGGTGGTAACGACAATATCTATGGCGATTCGGGAAATGACTCGCTAATTGGTGGCTCAGGTCTAGACTTCATGTATGGTGGGGAAGGCGACGACACCCTTAATGCAACTGAAGAAGGTAATGACCAGCTCTTCGGTGGATTTGGTAACGACCTTTACCTGGTCACCCGCTCTACTGACAGTGTGTTTGAAGGTCCCAATCAGGGTATCGATGCTGTCCGGTCTCTTGTCGGCTATACCCTAGATGATAACGTGGAAAACCTAGTCCTCACCGGCGTTACCGATATTGATGGTAGGGGTAACACCCTTAACAACCAAATCACAGGTAACAGTGCGAACAATAACATCTCCGGCCTTGATGGTAATGACACTCTTACTGGCGGAGGTGGTAATGACCGCTTCTTCTTCGGTCAGGTTCTTCCTGCTGGGGCTGGTGTGGATAAAATCACTGACTTTGTGGTTGGAAGGGACAAAATAATCTTGGAACAGAAGTATAGCTTCGGTGAACTCGAAACGGCTGGGGGTTCTTTTACTTCGCCTAATCTTTTACTAGCTACAGACTTTGCGGTAATCAATACTCCTGCCCTAGCAGAACAAATCGCCGCAGCAACCAGCTCGGATGAGATTGTTTACAACCGTGTGACTGGTAATTTGTTCTACAACGCGAACAATAATATGGCAGGCTTTGGGACAGGGGGTGGTCTGTTTGCCACAATTGTGGGTTCTCCCGATAACCTCTCCAATACAAGCATCCTTGTATTTGAACCGCCAGTAACTTGAAGAAATCAAGCTTTTAATCTCGAAATCTAACACAACGACTTCAAAAAAAACTTTTGAGGTCGTTGTGTTAGATTAGTGAGTTTTAGATTCAGATTCTGCCTGCGGGAAACTGACTCAAGTAATTCTTGGCACAACTCAGTGCCACAGCTTCGCACTTTGACTGTGACGGTCGGGTAGTGTCCGTTAGTGTTAAACCCAAAATATGGAAGAAGCTTGAGGATGCTGCTACCAACTATCCCATGTGGGTTGCTGCGATCGGTGGCAAGATGGGTGAATCAACGTCTAACGGCTTTGTGCTATTAGACCCAAGTATTCAACCCACATTCCGCACCCCCAACTGGCACATACGCTGCTTGAGGGGATAAAAGTGAATTATCCGAGACCGAGCCTGAGTAAAAATACTCAATAATTTCGGTCATGCTCCCATCACCTAGAATCTGATACCAGTTAAAATTGCGATCGCTAATAAACCAAGTTTATGACCTCATAGTAACCCGATCGCAGCCTCTAAAATGCGTTAATTGCGATCGCCAGCAGTAACCAATCATCACCAAAAATAGTGTACACTTACGCTCGCGATGAACGCTCAAATCAGGATTCAGCAGCCCATGCAGAAAGCATCTGAGATGAAAGTAGAAAACCTAGATCATCTGGGCTTGATAGCCGATCTAATTGATGAAATAGGAATTGTCCAAAAAATCAATGAGTTAATAGGCGAACAACCGGGCGAAATAGTCAGTCCCGGCTTGGTAGTCAAAGCCATGATTATCAATGGATTAGGGATGGTTTCCGCCCCACTATACTTATTCTCTAAATTTTTTGAAGGGAAAGCAATAGAACATTTACTTGGCTCAGGAATTGAAGCATCACATTTAAATGATGACCGTTTAGGAAGAGTATTAGATAAATTATATTTAGCAGGAATTACGGAAATATTCACAACCATTGCCCTAGAAGCAGCTCAAAAATTCGAGATAAATACCGACACATCTCACCTGGACTCAAGTTCATTTCATCTACATGGCAAATATGAACAAGAATTGCCATCAGTATCTTGTTCTAGCATAGAAACAGATAGCAATCAGTTAGATAATTCATCAATCAACCATCAAACATCCCCAATACCAATTCAGATTACCTACGGCTACTCTCGCGACCATCGTCCCGACTTGAAACAATTCATTTTAAACCTAATTTGTAGTGGAGATGGAGATGTACCACTATTTTTACGAGTAGCTTCAGGAAACGAATCAGATAGTTCCATATTCGCCTCAATTTGTCAAGACTTTAAAAAACAATTAAATCTCGACAGTTTAATGGTAGCTGACAGTGCATTATATAGTGCTCCCAACGAGCGAAATGTTAACCAATTTAAGATGGTTGACTCGTGTACCGCTGAGCCTCAAACAAGCGCAGCAACTGGTATCTCAGCTTGCAGGAATCGGAATTTCATCAAAGTTCAGTGACGGGATATAGTTGGTCAGAACACAAAAGTAATTATGGTGGAATTGAACAAAGATGGTTAGTAGTAGAGAGCAGTTTGCGCCGTGATGCTGACCAACGTAAGTTAGAAAAAAACCTCAAAAAAGCTGAAGTTGAGGGTCAAAAAAAGTTGCGAGAGTTATCAAATATTGAATTTGCTTGTGACGCCGATGCTTCCGCAGCAGCAAGTCGTTTATCCAAACAACTAAAATATCATAATTTAACCCAAGTTACTAGCAGACAAGCGACAGCAAAACCAACTACTAATTCGACCATTTCTCATAACAAATCTAGCTCTAGCTTGATATTTAAAGTTCAAGCAAAACTGGAATTAGATGCTAGTGTGATTGCTAAAGAAAAGAAAGCTAGTGGCAGATTTATCTTAGCTACTAATGTGCTGGATGCATCACAATTAAATCCTGATGAAATGATTGTCAAATATAAGGAACAGCAGTCGGCAGAGAGAGGGTTTGGGTTCCTGAAAGACCCGCTCTTTTTTACGGATAGCGTGTTTCTGAAGTCGCCGGAAAGAATCGAGGCTTTAACTTTGGTAATGGGTTTATGTTTGTTGGTTTATACTTTGGGTCAAAGGTTACTGCGGCAAAACTTGCAACTCACAAATTCGACAGTAAAAAATCAGTTGGGCAAAGGAACTAATCGACCTACTTTACGCTGGATATTCCAAAGTTTTCAATCGATTCATGCCGTTTGTATTCAAGGAATTCAGCAAGTTTCTAATTTGACAGCCGAACGGTTGTCCATATTAAATTTGTTTCCAGTCACCTGTCGGTCTTATTATTTCTTATTGTGAAATAAAGTCGATTATTGGTTGGTAAAACAGACTTACATTTAAGTGATTGTAGATAGAGCAGTGATGTATTAATATCATAATGCTGGCGATATATGCTGTGAATTAATAGTTATTAATGGTCTAAGTTTTAACGTTTTATGGGTTAAGAAGATTTAATTCATGTCCTCACGTCAATTTTTAGGGATTCCTAACTGGGTGATGCGATCATTGCACAGATTTTTGGGTGTTTTTACTCACGCTCGGTCTCGGATAATTCACTTTTAACCCCTCAATCCGCCTATGTGCCAGTTGGGGGTGCGGAATGTGGGCTAAAGATCACTGAAAGCCAGATACCCGACTTCTCAAAGAAGCCGGGTATCTGAACCCCTGGCAGAAATTGAAACTATGAAAAAGACATTTATATACAGTTTTCTTCTTGTTTTTCCGGTGTTGCTTGTTAGCTGTGGAGTGTTTGCAAAGAATCAAAAAAGCAGTTATAAAACCGAACCTGACACCAGCGCAACTGCCCAGAAGACAGAAATTATTAAAGGCAAAGACTTAAAAGGCGCACAGTTTAACGCAGTTGACCAGCAGGGAAGAAAGCTGAACTTTCAAATCAAAGATGTTGAACTAGACCCAAAAGACCGCGAAAAAGAAACCTATCTTTACACAGTCTTTTATCTAGGGCTTGCTGAATAAGTTAAGAAAAATCACGATAGCAATTGAGGAATGATTCAAGTTCAGCGACACATAATTTTT
>NZ_JAUBUG010000176.1:0-1923 GCF_036705345.1 Microcoleus sp. B3-D2 | reverse complement strand
AATCGAGTAGGAGAACCACCATTAGTTGATGGCTCGTCCTCTCACACCACCGTACGTGCCTTCGGGCATACGGCGGTTTGTTAGAATAATGATGTCTGTTTCTCCGTTTTTAAATAGTAATTCTCGTAAAAACCCTTGTAACCTTTCCGGTTGTAATATGCCTGTGTCAGTACCGTGCATAAAATAAAGCCTTCTGCCACTGCACAATAGCCTTTGCCGCTTGCTCCCCACTCATAGGCATCCCTCCGGCGTGCCCCTAATTTCAACAGATTTCTCCGTCTCGTCTTTATCTTTTTCCATTGCTTCCAAATACACATCCTTAATCTTTTCCTTACATTACCGTCCAGATTTTTCATTAGCGATTTTGCCGTTGCAATCGAAAAGTAACTTACCCATCCTCTTATCAGAACATTTAACTGTGCTATCCTTTCTCCTTCCGACAATGGGGCATTACGTTTGGTAATCGCTTTGAACTTTCGTTTCATGCGTAGTACACTTTCTCTCGCTATTCTGATGATCCATTTCTCTTTGTAAAGACGAAAAGAAAATCCTAAAAGTGTACTTTGATCTGGTTTACTAACCTTTGTTTTCTTCCTGTTTACTTTCAAAAGCAGTTCGCCTTCGATGAACTTTGTGATGTTTTGCATCACCCGCTCCGCTGAACTTTCACTCGATACATAAATGCTTATATCATCGGCATATCTAACAAATGCGTGTCCACGATTTTCCAATTCCTTATCCAACTCATCCAGGATGATGTTAGACAGCAACGGACTTAATGGCGATCCCTGCGGCGTCCCTTCACTTCGGGTACTAATAACTCCCCCTTCCAGAATGCCGCTTGTTAAATAAGAACGAATCAATTTTAGTATTCGCTTATCTGCAATTGTTCTGCTCAACTTACTCATCAACCGGTCATGGTTCACCCCATTGAAGAAGTTTTCCAAATCCATTTCAACAATCCATACTTTGCCCGCTTGCAGGTACTCTTGTGCCTGAAGCACTGCCTGATGTGTATTGCGATTGGGCCGGAAGCCATAGCTTCTGTTTGAAAAATTTTCTTCATACTTCGGCATTAACCATTGTGCTATAGCCTGCTGTAACATCCTGTCTATGACAGTGGGTATCCCCAACTGTCTCTTGCCTCCTTGCGGTTTAGGTATTTCAACTCTTCGTACAGCCTCAGGTTCATACACACCTTCCAAAATACTTTGACGGACGTTTTGCCAATTGGAATTAATGTATGCACGTAGATTATCCCACGGCATTCCATCAACACCTGCGGCTCCCTTGTTTCTTTCTACCTGAACAAGGGCTTTTTCAATATTGCGTCTGTCTAATATCTCTTCCAGCATTCTTACTACTTAAAAAAAAATCACTCAACAGGGCATCGCATTTATTAATTGCATCATTCAACTACGCTCCTTCTGCATGGCTTTCAGATTCCGTCCTCCAGCTCAATCCAGAAGTTCTCTTACGTGTTTCGGCGGTCAATGTCTTCATGATAAATCATTATAAATCCTTAGCCTTATTCCAACATTCAGTCCTTCAGTTGCTGTGAGTCCTCCGCTCATTCCAACGGCTCGTGCCACAACTTACTATGACCTCTGCTGACTTCTGCCCTAAACGATGAATCGCCAGCAGACCTCTTAGGATAAGCATTTTCACTTTCAGCTCATGTAACCTCTGCATCTACTCAATCAGGTTCCGTACAGTATAGGGCTTCTGTTTCATTTGCAACATCGCCCAACCCGATTTCTGCCTTAATATGCAGTTTCTGTTCGTAGGTTCGAACTTTTGCCGCCAGCTTCTTTCAGATTCCACTTCACAATGGACACCCTTGCTCTTGGCTAATGCTTCCGACTGTAACGGCGCATTCGGGACTTCCACCCTATAGTGAAAACACATGCCTAACATACAAAA
>NZ_JAUBUG010000028.1:0-77859 GCF_036705345.1 Microcoleus sp. B3-D2 | reverse complement strand
CCAAAAACCCGGGCATTTTCATCACTATCTGGGATATCTAAGCAGGTTCCATCTATCACTACGACCCTGAGTTCGCTAATAAAAGCTCCTACTGTTTCAACTGTAGCCATTGGTCGCACTTGCAGAATGAAACAACTGTCTCATCACGCCCGCTCCTAATCTTTGTCTGGCTTGAGTAATTGCCGATTTACAGGGAAACCGCCAATATTTACCAATTTTCACCCATGCTTCATTAAGACCATCAATTAAATTTTTTAAGACATCCCGCATTGAATCTTTTGACCACAGACTCATTGCTATTACCAGACACACTACCAGTTGTGCTGGCAGGGCACGATGACGTTTCTCTTCAACCTTTGTTTTAGTAATCGCCTGTTCGATTGCACTTGCAGGAATCGCCATTTCTATTGCTTTGAATATCTCCCTACTTGGGATTTTGGGAGATACTAATGAGAATTCTTTGAGATGCACCTTACTTGCTCTCCCTTTTTGGACACCCTACCTATTTTACCACTATTTTAGCCTTAACTGAACCGTATTGGCATAAATTCCGTCAGGGTTGGCAAGCGCACGCAGCAGCTTTCCTAACTCTTGTTGTACATTTGGTGTCGCTCCCGCTAGTGCAAGCTGGTTCTGTATCGATTCGATCGTTATCTGGACATAGTTGATTGGGTAATCGAGCATCCGTGAAAGAAGAGCCGTTATTTCAATGAGCGTTAAATTTTGGGGTTCCATGAGATTACGAGTCCATTGACCAGCCCATGTCTCATCTAGTAAATACTTTGCTGCTTCATCGTAGTCTATGGTCATCCATGTAGTGCTGCAACTTACTGTGGGTAATCCAACTTCGCTCAAAATTATCCAGCCAAACCGATTGTCCCCGTCGCTGCTAGCGATCGCCACAAATTCATATGATTTTAGGGAATGGGATATAGCCATTTGCGAAATATTTGTGTTAAGCGCGGCATGATCAAATAGGTGAGCAGGATAACAGTCAGAGCTGAGATCATCAGAGATGTGAGCAAGGCAGGAAGCCAGGATAGTAGCGGTACCAGCAAACGATTGAGAATAGAAATCGTACAAAAGACTCCCAACCATGTAACTAACGCCATTTTGTAGCGAGGGGGTGGAGCCTTCATCGATTTATTGGGCAGCGTAAACCAGGTTTCCAATCCGGTGAGGGTTTGAATATCTTCTGGCTTTTCAATCAAAGGCTGCAATCGCTCAATCCACTCTCGCCGAACATCAGATTCTAGCCAGGCCTTGAGATTGTCGTAGCAATCGAACTTGAGAATGACCACGTACTCAGGATGGGCGTGATGCTGGGGTCGAATAGTGCTGACACCCAGATGTCCCTTGAATTTTCGTGCATCTGCGGCGATGCCATGAAACCATGCTTCGTAACCTTCCTCGCGCCCCGGTTTCACTACATGAGAGATCACAGTGGTGACTAGAGAGTTGTCTTCACTGCTATTGCTTGCCAACGGTTCTTCCAACATATAATTTAGAGAATTAACTGACAGAAAAGTTTTATTCTGAACAACCACCCTAGAGACACCAAATTGCTCGGCAATTTTCGGCAGCACGTCTTGAAACAGAAGGGAGATTAACGAATGCGATCGAAAAGGTTTGGCATGAGATGAAATGACTAAAAAAAGACTTACAATCATTGACAATAGCTATTAAAAACACCCTCTACGTGAGTGACTTACAACCAAGTAGTTGTCACCGCTACGTTCCACGTAAAATTCATAACCTAACGATGACAATATTAACTCAGTTACACACGAGCTAAATAAACTAGGCGCTTTCTCACTACTTACTGGGAGATCCAGCATTTGCCGTTGCTGCATAGCTGGTCATCAGGTTTTTGTAGTCAGGAATAAACTCTGCTAAGAGACTACCCAATCCTTCAATATCGTTGCGCCAGTCACGGTGCAATTCACACACAACGCTAAACCAATTGACCAACTGAACTCCAGCACGAGACATTCGATCCCAAGCTGCATAGCGACAGGCTTCATCGAAGGTTCCAGAGGCATCGGTGACAACAAAAACCTCATAACCTGCCTCTAATGCCGAAAGCGCACAAAAAGTAACACATACATCAGTGACAATTCCGGCAATAATCAATTGCTTTTTACCTGTTGCTTCTACTGCTTTAACAAAGTCCTCGTTGTCCCAAGCGTTGATTTGTCCGGGACGCGGAATAAAGGGAGCATCTGGAAACTTCTCCTTCAGTTCAGGGATGAGGACTCCATTGGGGCCTTGCTCAAAGCTAGTTGTCAAAATTGTAGGCAGGTTGAAAAATTTGGCTGCACTTGCCAGCGCCAGCACATTATTTTTGAAGTCAGCGGCACCAATATCACGCACAAGTGAGAACAGTCCAGTTTGGTGATCGACCAGCAAAACCGCAGCATTATTCTTGTCTAGACGGTTGTATTTGAATGTAGACATCAGGTATTTCTCCTATTTGGGTTATGGGTGAATGAATAATTGCAGAAGGGAGTCAAAAATCACAAAGCCTTAAGTTGTAAAACTTAATAATGTGCTTTTTATTAAAAGCGAAACGTCTATTTCCTCTAAATGGCTTATGGCGTAACCTGTTGCGGCATGAACTCAGTTTGCAAAATCTTACCAAATTTCACCACTCAAGATCCGCAAGTTAAGCGCTGAGTTAACGCGATCGCCCTAATCTCGGCACACGTTACACCAACGCCCCTAACGCTTTCAATGTCGATTTCTGAGCATTCCTCAATCCCGTTGCCCCTTGAATATTCATACCTTCATACAGCCGATCGCCCATCAGCGTCCGGTTACAGCGACCAGTTGCGACATCCCACACTTTAATGGTGCGAATTATAAATTAGGTCTTTTGGGCAATGATATAAACATGATTTTCAGGATACTGGTCATATTCGAGATGGCGGCAGGTGCAATGATGCTCAACCAGAATTTGCAGGAAAGTATCTACACCCAAAGTGCTGTAATCAAAGTCTTGACCTTGAAATGCTCCCGAAACCTCGCTGCTTGTATGTCCGCCGCCACAAGTAAACAGGATCACTCCATTGGGTTCAAGCGCATCGCATAGCTTTTGTATCACAGGCGCTTGCTTGTTGATTGGCAGATGAAACGTGCTATCCCACGCTGCAATCAGGGTGTAAAGTTTCGGCGGCAGCCAATCACAAATGTCTGCCCGGTAAAACGTGATTTCTGGATGTAGCCGCTGGGCTAAATCGATCATTTCCCTAGAAATATCAAGTCCTTCAGGCTGAAATCCATGCTTGGATAAGCTGTTGATAAAACGCCCGCTGCTTCCACACCCGACATCAAGTGCTGCGTGCTGCTTAAAAGTAAATTGGATCGCCCGTTCTAATTGGGCCATCCCGTAAGTTGAATCTCGATGCTCAGTTTGCCACCATTGGGCAATTCGGTCGTAGCGGGCCGATGTATCATTTGGCTCCATAGAATGACCTCATAAGTGGCGATCGAGATTTTCAGCACAATTAAAATCTTTCTCCACGGTACACCCAGACTACGCGATCGCCCCTAACGCTTTCAATGTCGCTTTTTGAGCGTTTGTTAATCCCGTTGCGGCTTGAATATTCATTACATCTTGAACACTACCAAATTTTTCAATAATGTTTCAATTTCTGGCTGTCAGTGGGAAAGTGGCGATTTCAGTTGCAGATTCTGGCAGAGGGGGGCGCAGACAAAGATAAACTAGCGGCCCTAACAGCGGAACTAGAGACACTGCCCAAAAAATGCGATCGTCCGAGAGTCCGCGGCGTGCCATGTCGTCTCCCAAAAGAGAGGGAAATATTACAGCCATCAAGCAACAATCCCAAGTTATTAAATGCACAAAAGGAATTGATTGCCACTGCCTGACATAATCTCCCCAATCTCCATTTAACCAAGCCCAAGCTAACAGCCAGATAGTAGTTAGTAAAAGTACAATCCCTGTCCAGCGGGAGTCTGCTATTTTGACCGACATATCTTTGCGGCCGGAAAATTGTGGCTGAGGCTGGCGGAGGAGTAAGTAGGGAATTAAGCCGATGATGCCGGCGCCGTTGGAAGCGATAAAAGCAGGCCAAGCGGATATATTTTGGGTTTTCTCATCAATGAATAGGAGGCAAGCGTAGACCATCGGCCACACTCCCAGGAGAGCGAATACCGTTACAAGGTAGGGGTTAATTCCTTCTAGCTGCAATTTGAGCATTTTTTCCATAACTGTTAGCGTTCCGGGCCGATCGAGAGGAGCTAGCAGCAAGGTGTAGGCAATAAATGTTGCCCACAGCAACCCCAGAAACATTTTTGTTTTCATCAGATATAACGAGTAGTTGAACCCGACTAAACTAAATTATGGTAAAGTAGCGGCCGAGTTAGCGCCGTCTATCTTAGGTGATAAGCAGTTCGATTGGAACAGCGGCTGCAAACCCCGTTTTAGTTCGGGGATGAAAGGCTCTACAGCAGGCGATCATTACTTTAGGCAGACGCAGGAGCCGCGCTAGGGGAGATACATTTTAAAAAATCGGTTGTTTTCATTACACCACCCTTTATTAGAAAAGGAGTTTCAGCGGTGAACTTAATATCTGTAGAGGAACTCAAAGCGCTGGTACAACAATCTCCTGGATTGTGCGTCTCTATTTATATGCCAGTCGCTCAAGGAACAGAAATTCAACAAAATCCGATTCGGTTCAAAAATTTAATCAGAGAGGCTGAAGACAAAATAGTAGAGTACGGATTTGACAAAAAAGAAGCTGCCCAATTGCTAGAGCCAGTCCGAGCAGAAATTGACCAGGAAAACTTTTGGGAAAATCAAAGCAACCTGCTGGCGATTTTTGTCGGTTCGGGATTTTTCCGCTACTATACCTGTCCGGTGAATTTTGATGAATTAGTGGTTGTGAGCGACAATTTTCACGTCAAACCGCTGATGCCTCTGCTGACAGGAGATAATTTATTTTATGTTTTAGCTCTCAGTAAAAAGGAAGTGAGGCTGATTGAGTGTACGGCTTACAGTGCTCGGGAGGTTGAAGTTGAAAACTTGCCGAAAAGCCTTGAGGAGGCTCTGCAATATGACCCGACAGCTAAAGATGGTCAGTTTCGGATTGCTACTTCCAAAGGAGGCACTAATAATTCTTTTCAGCAGCCGGGAAGTTTTCACGGTCAAGGAAGTCCGGATCGAGATGAGCCCCAGCAGGAAATTTTGCAGTATTTCCACATAATCGATGCCGCGCTGCACAAATATTTGCGCAATAAAAAAGCTCCTTTAGTGTTAGCTGGAGTTGAGTATTTGCTCCCGCTTTACCGAGAAGCCAATACCTACCCGCATTTAGTTGAAGAAGGAATTACAGGCAATCAGAAACTTCTCAAGCCGGAAGAGTTGCGGGCCGAAGCTTTGTCGCTGGTGGAACCTTTGTTTTTGCAGGCTCAGTCAGAGGCGATCGCACAATACCGCGATCTGACAGGAAGCGATAAAATTTCTGCTGATTTGAAAGAAGCTGTTTCGGCTGCTTATTTTGGACGGGTCGATCGACTGTTTGTTGCTCTTGGCGTTCAGCAGTGGGGTACTTTTAATCCCGATACGAACGCGGTGCAAATCCACCCAGATCCAGAATTGGGCGACGAAGATTTGTTGAATGCGGCAGCAATTCAAACTATTCTCAACGGCGGAACTGTTTACGCGATGCCGCCGGAACAAGTGCCGGACGAGGCGCCTTTAGCTGCTATTTTTCGCTATTAATTTACCAGGTTTAAAGCAATGGAATCTACTTCAAGCACAAATTCCGACAAACAAAACCAAAGTAGCAGCGGCGATACCGAACGCTGGGCATCTTTAATTGGTGGCGGGGCGCTGGTGCTTTTTGGTTTGTCGCAGCGTTCTTTGAGAGGTGCTTTGCTGGCGGTTGCGGGCGGCGGTTTAGCGGCTCGCGGGCTGGGGGTTGTGGAGGGTTTGCAATCGGCTGCCGATCCGAATCAAAGCATTAAAGTTGAAAAGACAGTGACGATCGACAAACCGGCTGAGGAATTGTACCGTTTGTGGCGCAATTTTGAAAACTTGCCTCGGTTTATGAAGCATCTCAAACACGTTACGGTAATAGATGAAAAACGTTCTCACTGGATTGCCAGCGCGCCGATGGGCAATAGTGTGGAATGGGATGCAGAGATTGTCCGCGAAGAAGAAAATCGCTTAATTGCTTGGGCGTCTGTTGAAGGGGCTGATGTTGAGAATTCAGGTTTTGTGCGCTTTCAACCGGCATCTGCAGGACGCGGTACAGAGGTCAAAGTTGTCATCGAATACAACCCTCCGGGCGGTGCAATTGGTGCTGGCGCTGCTAAACTATTTGGCGAAGCTCCCGAACAGCAAATTGCCAATGATTTGCGTCGCTTTAAGCAGTTGATGGAAGCTGGGGAAATAGCTACCACGGAAGGTCAACCTTCGGGTCGCAAGTAATCAGTTAGCTCGTGTCGGGTAAATTAATGGTAATTCCTGTAGGGGGGGGTTTTACCAACTATTTTTGATTCACATCCACAATATCTATAAACCCGCCCCCACCGGGCAACAAAATTATTTTATCGCGACCAATGCAAGGGACATGATCTTATATCATGTCCCTTGATATAAGCATCATAAAGTTTGTAGTGAAGACTTCAGCCCTTTCTCGGGAGCTAGGAATCTATCAGGACTAAAGTCCTTACTACAAACGGTATAGTTTGTGTGGGCAACTTATTTATTTTTTACATTATTAACTGATGTCCTCAGAAGTGGTTTTTGGAAATGCGGGCGCTGAAGGCGCAAGTCGCGGCGGGTGGTTTGCAGGTCACTTTATGACGCCTGAAGACGACCCGCGATCGACTTCAGTTTTAGAGGTAAAATGGGGCGCTCACCCCGCCGGAGATTGCAGGACTCAGTGGGCGGTAAATGCTGCAGCCACCACGCTTTCTATCCTGGTAAAAGGGCGGTTTCGCCTGCAATTTCCCCAGCAAGAAATCTTGCTTTCTCGCGAAGGAGATTATGCTCTCTGGCAGCCGGGAGTTCCTCATTATTGGTCGGCCGAGGAGGATTCGACGATCGTGACGGTGCGCTGGCCTTCGCTGTCGGGAGATAGTTCGGGAATTAAGAATTAACTTTAACTTCTGGAACTAAAACGCGGCCGGTATAACCCGTGCGCTGGTAGCGATCGATCGCCTCTGATGCGATAACACCCGCTTTCCCACTCTCAACCAGCGCTACGCAAGCACCGCCAAAACCTCCGCCCGTCAGCCTTGCGCCAAAGACTCTGGGGATTGACTGCAAGATTGCCGCCAGCGCGTCTACTGCCGGCACCGAAACTTCGTAGTCGTCGCGCTGACTCGCGTGGGAAGCATTCATTAACTCGCCAAAACGCTCTGCTGGCAAAGATTTTACCGCTTCGAGCACGCGGTTGTTTTCGGTAACGACATGGCGCGCTCGCCTCCTGAGGGGTTCTGGCAATACTTCCACTGCTTGGGGATCGGCGATATCCCTGAGAGCCTTAACTCCCAATATCCGCGCGGATTCCTCGCACTCGGCGCGGCGCTCGTTGTAGCCGCTTCCTGCTGCTAGTTTGTGGCTTTCGCCGCTGTCAATTATTAAAATTTCTGTGCCTGCGGGAAAAGGTACCGGGCGGCATTCGAGGCTGCGGGTGTCGATAAATAGCATGGTGTTGGTGTCTGCTAAACTCGACGCCATTTGATCCATGATGCCGCAGTTCAAGCCGGCATACTGGATTTCGGCTTGCTGTCCGATTTGAGCTAGCCGCACGTCATCTAGGGGGAGATTCAGCAGCGCGCGCAGTCCTCTGAGGGTTGCTATTTCTAAAGCGGCGCTGCTGGACAAACCGGCTCCGATCGGCACATTGGAGGTAATGTAGAGATTTATTGGCGGTACTTTGTATCCTTCT
The DNA here is from genome assembly GCF_036705345.1 of Microcoleus sp. B3-D2. Classification (NCBI taxonomy): domain Bacteria; kingdom Bacillati; phylum Cyanobacteriota; class Cyanophyceae; order Oscillatoriales; family Microcoleaceae; genus Microcoleus; species Microcoleus sp. B3-D2. The sequence continues at coordinate 69,937 of NZ_JAUBUG010000028.1, read as the reverse complement.
TTTTCTAAAAGTCTGAGGCAGCCACAGATATAACTGACGAAGTTTTGCGGTATTGTATCGTCGTCTGAATAATTTATGAGTTCGTCATATTCTGCTGAATAAAAATGGTGTAGAGCGTCGCTGCTGAAGCCGATTTCTACTGTTGTGCACTGGGGAATCGCAGTTGGAAGTACAAATCCATCGTTGTAGTCTGTGTGTTCGCCCAGCAGGTTTACTCTTCCGGGCGCACTGGCTGTGGTGTGGGGTAATGTACCAAATACTCGTTGGAATTGCATTTTTGGGGAAGTGGTAATTGGGAACAAATTAATTTATTTTTTATCGTTTATCCTTTTATAGTGCCCATGTTTTTTGCTTAATTCAACCCCTGTTAACAAAAATCAACATGACCGTAGGTTAGGAAAAGATATTGAGCTGTGATAGAATGACAGGCTAAGATTTCTCCAAGAATTCAAAAAATGCGATCGACCAGACCCCGGAAACAGTTTGCTCAACATTGGCTCAAAAGCGAGAAAGCCTTAGATAAGATTGTGAAAGCGGCTTCTTTGGATCGCGATCGCGTCCTGGAAATAGGGCCGGGTACGGGGATTTTGACTCGGCGTTTGCTGCCTGCGGCTGAGTCTGTTGTAGCGGTGGAGATCGATCGAGATTTGTGTCTCAAGCTAGCCAAACAACTCGGCAAAACCGACAATTTTTTACTGCTGCAAGGCGACATTTTGGAAATGGACTTAGAGGCTGAACTAACGGCTTTTCCCAATTTCCAAAATCCCAATAAAGTTGTTGCCAACATTCCCTATAATATTACCGGCCCGATTCTGCAAAAACTGCTGGGAACGATATCTGTTCCTGCTGCTAAACCCTTCGATTCGATCGTGCTCTTAGTGCAGAAAGAAGTGGCCCAAAGGCTTTATGCTAAACCGGGTTCGACAGCTTTTGGCGCTTTGTCGGTGCGGGTGCAGTATTTAGCAGAATGCGAGTTAATTTGCGATGTGCCGTCTAAAGACTTTTTCCCGCCGCCAAAAGTCGATTCTGCCGTGGTGCGGCTGGTTCCGAGACAGATAGAAACTGCGGCGGTTAATCCGCGCTATTTGGAAAATTTAGTGAAGTTGGGTTTTGGTAGCAAGCGCAAAATGCTGCGAAATAATTTGAAAGGGGCTGTGGATTTAGATAAACTGGTTCAACTGCTAGAAGAGTTACAGGTAAATCCTCAATCTCGTGCCGAAGATTTAAGCGTGGCTCAATGGGTAAGTTTGAGTAATAATATTATGTCCAGTCAGCTAAATCTTAATAATTTTTAGTTAGGTAGTCAGTCCTCTAGCTATTGAATAAAGACTGTTAGTCCTGAATATAAAAAGATTTTTTACCGATAATCTACAGGAGTGGATATAGTTTTTTATCTCAAAGTATGTCGGTGCGAAATGAAGTTTGATACAGCCATAAATTAATTACATTAAGTAATGTTGAGTCGGGAGGAAGTATCCCATGTCTAGTGCCACGGAACCGGGAAGGTTGGGCAGTTAAATTTAGCTTTCTTGTGCATTTTTTAAGGTGTATTTCAGCCTCACGGGAATTTTAATAATAAATTCCGTACCTTTCCCCGGTGCAGAAATACACTGCAATTCGCCTAGATGTCTTACGGTGATAATTTGATAGCCGATAGATAAACCCAACCCTATGCCTTTCCCTACTGGTTTAGTGGTAAAAAAGGGATTAAATAAGTGCTTTATCACCGATTCTGTTATGTCGGGGCCGTTGTTGCTAATTCTGATTTCTACCATTTCACTGTCTAAAAGTTTGGTAGAAATTTTGATGAGGCGGGGATTAGCTTCATCGGCTGCAATCGACTCGCGATGACTGTCCTCTTCTAAAGCATCAATAGCATTAGCCATGATATTCATAAATACTTGATTTAACTGTCCGGGATAGCACTCTATTGGCGGTAAATTGCCATATTCTTTGATAACTTGAATGCTCCACAAACCTTGCTGAGCATTCAATCGGCTTTGCAAAAGCATCAGTGTACTGTCAATTCCTTCGTGAATGTCGGCTAATTTCATTTCTGCTTCGTCATGGCGAGCAAAAATTCGCAGCGACTTGACAATACCGAGAATGCGCTCGGCGCCATTTTTCAGAGAAATTAATATTTCTGGCAGGTCAGAAATGATAAAATCTAAATCTACAGACTTGAGTTTTTCTTTAACTTGGGGTAGGGGATTTGGATACTGCTCTTGATAAAGATAGACCAGTTCTAGCAAACTATCGGTATACTGGCGAACGTAAGTAACATTGCCGTAAATAAAGTTAATCGGATTGTTGATTTCATGAGCAACACCAGCGACCAATTGCCCCAAAGACGACATTTTTTCGCTCTGAATTAGCTGGGATTGAGCCTGCTTCAAGTCAGACAAGGCTTGTTCGAGCTGTTGAGTTTGAGACTTTAACTCTGCGGTGCGTTCTTCAACTCGAATTTCTAATTCTTCTTTAGCTTGTTTTAGGGCAGCTTCTGCTAATTGACGCTCGACAATTTCAGCTCCTAGCAGTCTGTTGGCAAATTCTAAATGTTGAGTTTGAGACTTTAACTCTGCGGTGCGTTCCTCAACTCGAATTTCTAATTCTTCTTTAGCTTTTTGTAGTGCAGCTTCTGCTAATTGGCGCTCGACAATTTCAGCTTCTAGGAGTTGGTTGGCGGATTCTAACTGTGCGGGACTGGGAAGTGCTAGGGCTTGAGGTATTAAGTCTAGCAAAAGTATGGCTGTAGCAAATGAAACAATGGCAGTAATTGCTTTCATTGTTCCTGAAAGCCAATAGGTAGGATGCCAAAGCGTCCAGAGTTCAAATATGTGAGTGATCCCACAGGCGACGATAAAGGCTCCAAACAGGGCAAAGATCCAATTAAAGGGCAAATCTTCGCGTTTGGAAATAAAATAAACCAATGTAATCGGGATGGAAAAATACGCCAGTGCAATTATAGAATCTGAGGCAACGTGAAGCCAGACTAACGGGGTATGCCAGAGATAGCAGTGACCGTGAGGAATAAATGACCCGGAACTAAAAAAAGTTTTCCACATTTCCTGCATAATTTTTCCTTTGAGTTGTGAGAAAATGGACGGGGACTGGTGTCAATTAATTTCAACCAGGGGTTTCTTTCACCTGCGGCTTAATCACCTATGCGTTCATATTCTCTGCTAGCTTCAGCCAAAATCAATCTGTATTTGGAAATCATAGGCGATCGCCCCGACGGATATCACGAACTGGCGATGGTACTTCAAAGCATAGATTTAGCCGATCGAATTGACTTGCGCGCGATTGGTACGGACACGATTCGCGTGCGCTGCGATCACCCGCAAGTCCCTCCTGATAAGAATAACCTCGCCTACCGGGCGGCGGATTTGTTGGCGAAGCAATTCCCCGATGCTTTGGCGAAATACGGCGGAGTCGAGATTGCCATTCACAAGCAGATTCCAGTGGCGGCGGGGCTTGCCGGCGGTTCGGCAAATGCGGCTGCGGTTTTAGTCGGGATGGATTTGCTGTGGCAATTGGGACTTACTCAGTCGGAGTTGCAAGAATTGGGGGGAACTTTGGGTTCGGATGTGCCTTTTTGCATTGCGGGAGGTACGGCTTTGGCAACTGGTCGCGGGGATAAACTCTCGCCTCTGCCTGATTTGGCGGGCTTTTCTGTGGTTTTGGCGAAGTACCGCAATCTCAGTATTTCTACGGCATGGTCGTATCAAACTTATCGCCAGCAGTTCAGTAGTTCCTATTGTGCAGCGGAAGATTTGGGGTGCCGCCGGGAACGGCTGCATTCGGGCCCGATGGTGGGGGCGATCGCCCAAAAAGATCGATCGAAAATTGGTCAATTGCTGCACAACGATTTAGAAAAAGTTGCTTTGCCCGTGTACCCGCAGGTGTTGCAGTTGCGGCAGGCTTTTGAGTCGGCGGGCGCTTTGGGAACGATGATGTCGGGTTCCGGGCCGACGGTGTTTGCGCTGGCGGAGTCTTCTGAGCAGGCTCAGCAAGTTATGGAACGGGTTAAAAGTGCGATCGCTTCTCCCGATTTGGATTTTTGGGTAGCACAGTTTAGCAATACTGGAATTCAGATTTTTTCGGAGGGAAACGAGACGAAACCGCCGATTTCTAGGGTGTAACTCGAAGAGGGTGCGATCGCCATCGCCCGTTAAACGTGTCTAACAGGCGAGGGTCAAGATTAATCTAACTTTTCGCAGAGTCTATTGAGATCGAAGAACTGATAAAATGTCATGCAACACCGATTTTAGTTTTGGTAAATTAACCAAAAATCTAAAATCTAAAATCTAAAATCTAAAATCGCAATGACTGATTTAACTAATCCAAATTCTACTTCTAAACCTCTGAGTTCGGCTGGAGATGCAACCTCTGCATCTTCCACGCCGCCGACGATTTTGCGGTGCGTGATGGGTTCGCTGATCGCGGGCGGGTTTGCGGCGGCTTTGTACGCGCTAACTTTGTCGATCGTCCAAACTTTTGCAAATTCGCCCATTCATTCTGACAATGTAACTGCGATTAATATTGGCGCGGCTGTGCGAACTTTAGTTATGGGAATTGTAGCTTTGGGTGCGGGTGTTTTTGCTTTTGCATCTTTGGGTTTGATGCTGCTGGCTGTGCAACTTTTAATTCAAAAGTTGCTAAAGAAACCTACAGCTTGAAGTCTACCAATTGCAAAAACTGGGCTACACAAACTTTCATCCGCAAGCCAAAGACTGCATAGTAAGATCGAAACAATGGAATTATTTACGATCGGACACTCCAATCTAAGTATTGAAGCGTTTGTTTTGCTGCTGCAACAACACGGAATTACGGCGGTTGCTGACTTGCGATCGCATCCTTTTAGCCGCTATTTACCTCATTTTAATAAATCCGAAATTAAAGCTTCTCTGTCAAGTGTCGGCATTCAATATGTTTTTTTAGGCAAAGAGTTGGGCGCGCGGCCAGAGGATTTAAGCTGTTACGATAGTAGCGGTAAAGCTTTATACGATCGCATAGCAGCAACTCCTCTATTTTCGCAAGGAATTCAGCGCTTACTCAAAGGCGCAGCCAATTATAAAATAAGTTTAATGTGTGCGGAAAAAGATCCAATTACTTGTCATAGGACTATTTTAGTTTGCCACAAACTTAAAGTATTTAATTTACAAATTCATCACATTCTGTCAGATGGCAATTTAGAATCGCACCAGTATTTAGAAGAAAGACTTTTGAGCAAGTTTAACAAAGGTTCCAAAAAATCTGAGCCGATTCAGCTAAGCTTGTTTGAATTAGAACCTGATGTTAAAACTGAAAGGGTTGATTTAGAAACAGCTTATTATCGTCACGGATGGGAAATCGCTTATGTCAGCAAAGAAAGCAATTAATTTATTTACAATTGGTTTTACTCAAAAAAGCGCCGAGCAGTTTTTTGATACTTTGATAAAAGCGGGAGTCCGCAGGGTGATAGATACGCGGCTGAATAATGTGTCGCAGTTGGCGGGTTTTGCTAAGCGGAAAGATTTAGAGTATTTTTTGCGAACAATTGGCAATATTGAGTACGTTTACATTCTCGATTTAGCGCCAACTCAAGATATTTTGGATGATTATAAAAAGAAAAAGGGAGATTGGGATGTTTATGAACAGAAGTTTTTGGAGTTGATGGGCGATAGACAAATTGAACACAAGGTTTCATCGGATCTTTTAGACCGCGGGTGCCTGCTTTGTAGCGAACCAAAACCTCATAATTGTCACCGCCGCTTAGTTGCTGAATATCTCAGCGAGAAGTGGAAAAATGTCACAATTAATCATCTTTAATTTATTAAAAATACTATATCAGTGTCGCATGAATCTAAAATCTAAAATCTAAAATCTAAAATCTAAAATCGAATGACTCAAATAATTTGTCTCGCTAATTCCTGGAAAAACCGCGACAGGTGCATCGCCGGAATTAATGAACTTCAAGGTAAGTGGGTGCGTCCTGTTTCCGACTTACCAGATGGCAAAATTCCTAAAGCAATGTGTCTGATCAATAGACTTGAACCCGCGTTGTTAGATGTTCTAGAAATTCCTCTCGCAGAGACGGGACCGGACTTCGGCTTTGCGTGTGAAAATCTTTCTGTTTTACCGGGAGAATGGCGGAAAGTAGGGAAAGTTCAGCCAGCATATTTGCTAAAATATTGCAATAGTCAAAAATATATTCTGCACAACGATTTGGAATCTGTTCCGGTGGAATATATGCAGTCTTTGCCAATGTGCGATCGCCTAACTTTGCAATTAGTCAAAGCAGTAAGATTTACGGTAAACGAGCCAATTAAAAGAAAGAAAGGTGGTAATCAATGGAAAGGCTCTATTGTCACGCAGCATGGTCAAAGATTGACTGCAACAATTACCGATCCGGTGTTTATTATAAAGTTAGAATTGGGGTATCGACCGCAAAAAGCTTGTTTGGTAACAGTGAGTTTGGGTATGCCTTGGCGGCGCGATAATTGGGAGGGAGGTTACCGTTGTTGGAAGTTGATTGCGGGTGTGGTAGAGTTGCCGGAAGATGTTGTTGATGATGAAATTTAGTTTTGACCAAAATGGGCTATCGATTATTTATTTCTTTTTATTTCCCGCAAAAAGTCTGTTCATGCTATAATTCTGCGGGACTGTAGCAGAAAGGGGTGCTTTTTGATGAAAGCAGAATTTTATTTTGACTGTCACAAATATATTTGCAGTTTAGTTCAAGTAGATTTTGTCAAAGAATTAAAAATAAAAAATCATCAAGGTTTTGTTTTGGCTGTTAAGCAGGGAGAAAAGATTGGACTTTTGGGGAAAAGCCGCCATAATGCTAAACAAGTTGATGTATCTAAGCCGCATTTTTATAATGTAATTAAAGCGGCTATGAGCGCTTTGGAATTAGAAACTAAAAATGAGGTGATATTAGAGAGAAATCGAACTATTGCTGATGCCGAAGAAATGATTCAGCAGCAAAACCGAGAAATTCGCGTTCTCAACGAACAGATTAGAATCCTTGTGACTAAGGTTGAGGAATTGTCAAGGGAAAAGCAGCAGTTATCAATGCAGCTAGTAGACAAGGAAATCAGAGAAACTGAAATTAGTCAAGAACTTGATTATTTTTACTCTCAAGATAAATATATAGTAACCCCGGAAATTGAGCATCGGAGTGGAGAAGTTGAAATTAATGAAAAAATCGAAGAATTGTCTGTTCAAGCTTCTGGGTTAGCGGGGCAGTTAATCGCAAATCAACAGAATTCGGAGGAGATTGAGGAAGACGAAGAAATCAGCGGTGGCGAGGTTGAAATTGTTGATTTGGAAATTATAGAACAAGTAGAAGAAAATATTAAAAAAGTAGAAGTTCAAGGAGGCGGAAGTGAAATTAAGCGGCTGCCTAAAAGAGCTTCCAACAAAAGCATGAGAAAGAAATCTTAATGCTTTAGTTATATAGCAATCCTCGCATCATTTGTGAATTTATTACTGGCGAGCGAGCGGGTTGGGGGAGGGTTGGAGTAGGGTAAAAATTTACGACTCCTGCAAGGATTGCTATATGACTCGTTTAATTGTGGCGATCGCATTTTCGCCAAATTCCTCAACAGTTAGGCGAAAAAATCCCTCACAACTCGCCCGTTTTCCCCCCGCAGCCTCGCCCACAACAGAATTTTGACAATTATCCAGGGCGATCGGTAAAATTACAGGTACGATCGAACTATTGTCAGCAGCATTAAATCCTTCAGTAATTAGCCATTTGCCAACAGTCACATAATTGTTGACAATATTGCACAATAGATAAAATTGTAAATATATAGCACCTGCGTTTTTTTTACCGCTTATGAATAGCAGATTCCTCGATCGCCTCCACCACCCCTCACGCCCCGTCATCGTCTTCGACGGCGCAATGGGAACCAACCTGCAAGTCCAAAACCTCACCGCAGAAGACTTTGGCGGCAAAGAATACGAAGGCTGCAACGAATATCTCGTCCACACGAAACCGGAAGCCGTCGCCAACGTGCACCGGGGATTCCTCGAAGCAGGGGCCGATGTCATCGAAACAGACACCTTTGGCGCTGCTTCCATCGTGCTCGCCGAGTACGATTTGGCAGACAAAGCATATTATCTCAACAAAACTGCAGCCGAACTCGCCAAGGGTATCGCCGCCGAATTTTCTACGCCAGAAAAACCGAGATTTGTCGCAGGATCGATCGGGCCAGGCACCAAATTGCCCACATTAGGACACATTGATTTTGACACTCTCACCGCCGCTTTTACCGAACAAGCAGAAGGACTTTATGACGGCGGCGTTGACTTATTTATTGTCGAAACTTGTCAAGATGTGCTGCAAATTAAATCAGCATTAAATGCGATTGAAGAAGTATTTAAGAAAAAAGGCGCGCGGATTCCGTTAATGGTATCAGTCACAATGGAAGCCACCGGCACAATGTTAGTCGGTTCCGATATCAGCGCCGCCCTAGCCATTTTGCAGCCGTACCCGATCGACATTTTAGGCCTCAACTGCGCCACCGGGCCCGATCGCATGGCCGAACACGTCAAATACCTTTCCGAACATTCGCCCTTCGTCGTTTCCTGCGTTCCCAACGCTGGTTTACCCGAAAACATCGGCGGACACGCGCACTACAAACTGACGCCAATAGAATTAAAAATGGCCTTGATGCGCTTTGTCGAAGACTTAGGCGTGCAAGTCATCGGTGGCTGCTGTGGCACCCGCTACGATCACATCCGCGAACTAGCAGAAATTGGCAAAACTCTTAAACCCAAAATCCGCGAAATTACTTGGGAACCATCCGCCGCCTCAATTTATAGCGCCCAACCCTACGAACAAGAGAATTCCTTCTTAATTGTCGGCGAAAGACTCAACGCCAGCGGTTCCAAAAAATGCCGCGATTTGCTAAACGCCGAAGACTGGGACGGTTTAGTAGCAATGGCTAGGGAACAAGTGCGAGAAGGCGCGCACATTCTCGATGTTAACGTTGATTATGTCGGCCGCGACGGCGTGCGCGACATGAAAGAATTAGTTTCCCGCGTTGTGACTAATGCAACTCTCCCTTTAATGCTGGATTCCACCGAATGGGAAAAGATGGAAGCAGGCTTAAAAGTTGCGGGCGGCAAATGTTTGCTGAATTCCACTAACTACGAAGACGGAGAACCGCGTTTTTATCAAGTTTTGGAGTTAGCGAAAAAATACGGCGCGGGCATAGTTATCGGGACAATTGACGAAGACGGGATGGCGAGAACGGCCGACCAAAAATTTGCGATCGCCCAGCGCGCCTATAACGCCGCCGTCGCCTACGGAATTCCCCCCGAGGAAATCTTTTTTGATACCCTAGCATTGCCAATTTCTACCGGGATTGAAGAAGACAGAAAAAACGGCAAAGCTACCATCGAATCGATCCGCCGCATTCGCCAAGAATTGCCCGGTTGTCACGTAATTTTAGGAGTTTCTAACATTTCCTTCGGCTTGAATCCGGCGGCGCGGCAAGTTTTGAATTCCATGTTTTTGCACGAAGCGATGCAAGCGGGGATGGACTCGGCAATTGTCAGCGCTAATAAGATTTTGCCCCTCGCCAAAATCGACCCCCAACACCAAGAAATCTGCCGTAAACTCATTTACGACGAACGGGAGTTTGACGGCGATATTTGCGTTTACGACCCCTTGGGCGACCTGACAACGGTGTTTGCGGGCAAAACTACCAAGCGCGATCGTACAGAAGACGCAAACCTCCCCGTCGAAGAACGCCTCAAGCAGCACATCATCGACGGCGAACGCATTGGGCTCGACATCCAACTCGCCAAAGCATTAGAAACCTATCCGCCCCTCCACATTATCAATACCTTCTTGCTAGACGGCATGAAAGTAGTCGGAGAATTGTTCGGTTCGGGACAAATGCAACTGCCATTTGTATTGCAGTCAGCCGAAACAATGAAAGCGGCAGTTGCCTATTTAGAACCGTACATGGAAAAGTCCGAATCCGGGGACAACGCCAAAGGAACATTCATCATCGCTACTGTCAAGGGCGACGTTCACGACATCGGCAAAAACTTGGTTGATATTATCCTATCAAACAACGGCTACCGAGTGATCAACTTGGGTATTAAACAGTCGGTTGACAATATCATCGAAGCCTACGAAAAGCACCAAGCCGACTGTATTGCCATGAGTGGCTTGCTGGTAAAATCCACCGCATTCATGAAAGAAAATCTGGAAGTATTCAACCAGAAAGGAATCACCGTCCCGGTAATTTTGGGCGGCGCGGCTTTGACTCCCAAATTTGTACATGAAGACTGCCAAAATACCTACAAAGGTAAAGTCGTTTACGGCAAAGATGCGTTTTCCGACTTGCACTTTATGGACAAACTCATGCCTGCGAAATCTGCGGGTAAATGGGAAGATTTGCAAGGATTTTTAGATGAAATAGGGCAGGAGAATGGGGCGGTTAAAGAAGCTAAAGCTGCGCCCGAAACTTCTGGAGAAAATGCCAAGATAGCAGACACTCCTGTGGTGATAGATACCAGGCGATCCGAAGCAGTTGCAGCAGATATCGATCGCCCGAATCCTCCTTTCTGGGGAACGAAACTGTTGCAGGGAGAAGACATCCCCTTTGAGGAGATTTTCTGGCACTTAGATTTGCAAGCTTTAGTTGCCGGTCAGTGGCAGTTCCGCAAGCCAAAAGACCAATCGCGGGAAGAATACGATACTTTCTTGGCTGAAACAGTTTATCCGATATTGGAAGAGTGGAAACACAAAATTCTTACGGAAAAGTTACTGCACCCGCAAGCAATTTACGGGTATTTTCCCTGTCAAGCTGAAGGTAATTCTTTGCATTTGTACGACCCGGAAATTATGAATAACGGGCAAGATGTATCGACACCCGCTGCAACATTCACATTTCCCCGGCAAAAATCGGCGCGCAGGCTGTGCATTGCCGACTTCTTCGCGCCCAAAGAATCCGGTAAAATCGATGTATTTCCGATGCAAGTAGCAACAGTGGGAGAAATTGCTACAGAGTACGCGCAAAAGCTCTTTGCTAACAATCAATATACCGACTATCTCTACTTTCACGGATTAGCGGTTCAGACAGCGGAAGCAATAGCAGAATGGACTCACGCGCGAATTCGCCGGGAATTGGGTTTTGGTAGCGAAGAACCGGACAACATTCGCGATATGCTAGCGCAAAGATATCGCGGTTCGCGGTACAGTTTCGGCTATCCTGCTTGTCCGAACATGGCGGATCAGTACAAGCAACTGGAATTGTTAAAGTGCGATCGCATCAACCTCTACATGGATGAAAGCGAACAACTTTATCCCGAACAATCAACAACCGCAATTATCACCTATCACCCAGCAGCAAAATACTTCACCGCTTAATTTCTAGGGTGCGCCGCGCGCACATTCCTGGGTGAAGTGAATTATACTCGTTACCAGGCTCTTCCTGGTAACGCAGATCCGGATTCTCTGGTTCCACTTACAGCCGTAAAGCTTGTAGTATCGTTCCAAAAACTGTCCGGAGTATTGGTCCAGAAGGTAATGTCATTGCTGACAATGCGTAACGCCTAAATCTGGCACTTGCGTTTAACCAAAGCGTCCACTAATGTACTCTTCGGCTTCTTTGGTTTGGGGAGAACCGAAAATTTGTTCAGTGGAACCAAACTCCACCAATTTGCCGCGCCGTTTGCCTTGATCGTCCGTTTCTGTATTGAAAAAAGCCGTCGCATCTGCGATTCTTGAGGCTTGCTGCATATTGTGAGTCACTGTAATAATTGTGTATCGTTCCTTCAGTTCTAAGCACAGTTCTTCGACCTGTCGCGTAGAAATGGGGTCGAGAGCAGAGCAAGGTTCATCCATCAATAAAACATCGGGTTTCATGGCGATCGCGCGGGCAATACAAAGCCGTTGTTGTTGTCCCCCAGATAACGCCGTTCCTTTATCTTTCAGCTTATCCTTGACCTCATTCCAGAGAGCTGCTTGTTTGAGGGAAGATTCCACTAATTCATCCAGATTTCCTTGATATCCGTTGGTTCTGGGGGCATAGGCAATATTTTCATAAATGCTCTTGGGAAACGGATTCGGTCTTTGAAAAACCATTCCCACTTGTCGCCGCAATTTGACGGGATTCACTTGCGCATCGTAAATATTACGGCTGCGGTAAATGAGTTTCCCTTCCACCTTGGCAGCAGGGATTAAATCATTCATGCGATTGAAGCAACGCAATAAGGTACTTTTGCCACACCCTGAAGGGCCGATAAAAGCCACAATTTTTTGACGGGGAATTTTGATATAGACATCGACCAGGGCTAAAAAGCCACTGTAATAAACCTTTATGCCTTCTGCATCAAACACGCTATCATCCGTGTTGAGGTGGGCTTTACTGTTAGTCATCTGAAATGGTCTCCTTAATCTTGACAACTCACGTTAATTAATGGATGGAATAGCGTTGACGCAAATAGATAGCGACGGCATTGAGCGCCAAAATCAAGATAATCAGCACAATAATCGTCGCTGCGGCTGCATTGGCAAACCCTGGTTCAGGACGAGTAATATAGCTAAAAATTTGAATCGGTAACGCCATAAATCGTTGGAACAAACCCGGATTAAACGTGAGGAAACTGACAGCACCCACGACCACCAAAGAAGCAGCATCCCCCATGGCGCGGGAGACAGAAATAATCACCCCCGTAAGAATTCCCGGAATGGCATAGGGTAAGACATGGTGTTGAATGGTTTGCCATTTGGTAGTTCCCAGTCCATAGGAAGCATTTCTCAGGGAATCGGGAACGGCGCGGATGGCCTCCCTCGCCGTGACGATAATCACAGGTAAAGACAAGAGGGCAAGGGTTAATGCCCCCGAAATCAAGGTAGGCCCAAACCCTAGTAAATAGTTAAAGACCCCTAAACCCAGTAAGCCATAGACAATAGAAGGAATCCCCGCTAAATTCCCGATATTTATCTCAATGACGGCAGTCCACCACTTTTTAGGGGCGTATTCCTCTAGGTACAAAGCAGCCCCTACCCCAATGGGAACCGCAACCAGAAGGACGATCAGTCCCAGAAAGAAACTCCCAATAATGGCTGGACGGATACCTCCGCGTTCGGCAAAACGGGAAGGCGTTTCCGTGAGAAACCCCGGTGTTAGCAATCTGCCAAGTCCATCATGAAGGATATTAAGAACCAGTAAGCCGAGGACAAATAAACCGATGAGTAACCCAATTAAGAATAGATACTCAAAGACTTTACCGATCGCTTCTCGACGTTCTAGGTTATCGGTAAATTCAGCAGTGTTGACGGAATTGTTTGTTGGAGTTGATTTAAGCATAGCAATCAGTCGTATTTTTCCTTAAAGCGACTAGAAATCCAGAAGCTGGCCATATTGAGAGCCAATGTAATCACGAACAGAACTGCTCCCACCGCATACAAAGTCTTAAAACTGAGGCTACCCCTGGGACTATCTCCCCCCGAAATCTCCGCCATAAAAGCGGTCAGGGTGGCGACGGATTCCATGAAATTCCAAGTGAGGCGAGGCTGCGATCCAGCCGCAATCAGAACGGTCATGGTTTCTCCCACTGCGCGGGAAACGCCTAAAATAATCGAAGCCATAATCCCAGACAAGGCTGACGGAAGCACCACTTTAAAAATGGTTTCTAGTTTGGTAATGCCCAAGGCATAGGAACCATCCCGCAGAGAACGGGGAACGGATTGAATGGCATCTAAGCTGATGGAACCGACTGTGGGGGTGATCATAATGCCCATCATTAACCCAGCGCTGAGGGCATTAAAAATCTCTAAGGGGAAAAGATGCCGCAGAACCGGAGTGACAAACAGCAAAGCAAAGTAGCCATAAACTACTGTGGGAATTCCCCCCAATAACTCCACAGCAGGGCGTAACACGGCTGCCACTTTCGGTTGGGCATATTCACTCAGGTAAATGGCTGAAGACAAACCCAAAGGAACCGCCACAGCCATAGCGATCGCAGAGGTTAAAAACGTTCCGTTCAGCAGCGGCCAGATGCCAAAATGGGCATCGGCAAACAGCGGAGTCCATCGGGGATCCAGAAAAAACTGGGCTAAAGAAACTTCTTGGAAAAAACCCAAAGTCTCTTGGAAAATGATCCAGACAATACCAAAGGTTGTGGCAACGGACACGAAGGCACAGGCAAATAAAACCGCACTAATAATCTTTTCTGGGACATCTTCCGAAGACTTCTTAAGCAAGGAGTCATCCGCAGCGAAAAGGGAGTCATCAAAGGAACTAGGAGTTAGGGTCATGGGCTTGAGATTTCCTCCTTAAATAAAGTTAGTAATGGGTTCACCGGGTTTGGCTTTTTTGAATTTCGTTCCGGTTTCACGCCGCTCAAATTTTTGCTTAGTTTTCACATAAGCTTCATCGGGTAACGCCACATAGCCCACACCATCTACCCATTTCCAAGAATTTTCTAAATAGAATTTCACGAATCTTTCAAGGGAAGAATTGGTTTCAAGGGCTTTTTTATTGACGTAGATAAAGAGCGGGCGAGAGAGGGGGCTATAGATATTTCTCAGAACGTTATCAAGGGGAACTGGTTTAACACATTTTCCATCCGCATTTTCAATCGCCACCCCGTTCAATTTGTCTTGGTTTTGGAGCAAGAAGGCAATTCCCAGATAGGCCACTCCCGATTTATTGCCAATCACCCCTTGAACGAGAGTATTTTGGTTGCGACTGGGGGTAAAGTCGGTACGGCTATTTTTCCTTTTACCCGTTACGGCTTGGGTGAAATAATCAAAGGTTCCTGTATCGGAAGGAGGGGCAAACAGCAACAGTTTTTCGTCGGGAAAGTCGGGATTGATTTGCTTCCAACTGGTAATCTTGCCTTCGGATTTGGCATTCCACATTATGTCTAATTCTTTAATCGTTAGACATTTGGCAAAGTTATTTTCCTTATTAACCACTACCGCAAGACCATCAAGAGCCATCGGCAGTTCAATAAATTCGATTCCTTTGTCGGCACATTTTTTGATTTCTTCCTCTCTAATGGTGCGAGAAGCCCCCGCAATCTCAAGGTTTCCAGCGCAAAACTTGCTAAACCCTCCCCCTGTGCCACTGGCCGCGACGCTGACTTGGGCATTGGGATAAAGTTTTTGGTATTCTTCGGCGACGGCGAGGGAAACGCTAAAGCCCACAGCACCACCATCAATACTGATTTGCTGTTCCTTATCTCCTGAATTGCCACAACTCGTCATCAGGTTGCCCATGACGATGAGAGGGATTAGGTAAAACAAACGAGAAAATTTCATCTTTCTACCCCCGTGGAGACCCCCGCTGTACCCGTAGGGTCAGCGGTGGGAGGAAACGGGGGATATTTTATGGAGGTCAATCCCCCTAAAATATCCAAGTTACTGTGCATAGAAATAACCGTCCTTTTTGTGAATATGTTTGCAATACTTATGACTGATTCCTTGAACCAGCCCATCAGGTGTTGAAATATTGAAACTACCTGTGGCACGAGTTGCTACCCGCCCAACGTAAGTCCCTGGTTTCTTCCCTGCGGTGACAACTGCCTTAACAATGTCCCCTGTCTGAAACCCTTTGTGAAACTTGGTTCTAGAGCAATAACGAATCGGAAACCCTAATCTGTCAGTACGGCATTGCTGACGGGTTCCGTGACCTTTAGCAGCAATAAGCATCTTGTTAACACCTGCTGTGATTAACTGCTCTGGCGTGGATGCTCCAACGCAAGTAGCATCCCAATAGTGAGTCTTGCCTAAGCCCCGAACAGTTCGGTTGTATTTGGTAAGCCCACCTGTGCCAACCTCAACAGGTAAACCTGTTTTCTTGAGGCTTTCGTACAACTTCCATCGAGTTGCATTGACGGCTGCCGTATCAGCTAACGGTTTTTTAGCTTGGGACAAGATGCGTTTGAGTAAGTCAGGCTGACCTTTCAGGAAATCCTTGATATCCTGACTTTCTTTCTTCTGATTACAAGGAACGCAGGCTAGACATAGATTGCTGACTCGATTAGAACCTCCTTTTGACCGAGGATTTATATGCTCAATCTCAAGAGGAGTGTCTTTTGCCCCGCAGTAGGCGCAGGTTCTATTCCACTTGAACAACAGAAACTCGCGAATCTCGTATCCCGCCAAAGTTCCCTGCTGATAACCAACTCCGCTAATTTCAGCATCCTGCATCTGTTGAGTGTCAAATCTGACCAACTCTTGAGAGACAGCAGTAATTTGACACAATGATGACAGGCGCTTAACCCAGGTTAGGATGTTAGCAACTCGACTACTTAAAGATGGTGGCAACCAGCCTTGAGGACGGGTGCGATTGAGGAAACGAGGCTTGCGATAACGGGTTTTGCGGTTGCGGCGCGAGCGTCTTAACTGGCGTCGTGAAGTTAAAGCATCCCGAACCTGAAACCCTCTATGTTGTAACTCGGCTACCCAGACAACTTCTCCAGTGCTGTCGTTGACAAGTGCTAGCCCAGTGGTTTTCGCTCCAGGGTCAATTTTGACTCGTAGCGAGTCTATCTTTGAGTCGATCGCCTCCTCCTTCAGTATCACGGTGAAAGGGTAGCGGCGAAATACAGCAGCTTTCCCTTGAAATAACAGCATTCTTGCCCTACCTGGATGGATAGGATTAAGAGGCTGTTTGTTGGTGTCTAAAACGAAAACTTTACTCACTCGTGAGTCTCCTTGCGGGTAATGTTAGCTTTGACAATGTTTAAGGTCGGTACTATCTCAAAAGCACTGTCTCCCAAATGACTGTTTAACTTTTGAGTTCTAGAGCTTGGAACTAGCTACGCATCCCAAGGTAGGAACTTTAACACTTGCCTTAAACGGAGGTATTTCTACCTGAGTCTGGTCAACTAGGGCTGTATTTCAAGCCCCCACTGTACCCGTAGGGTCAGTGGTGGGTTGTTGACAGCATTTGAGTGTAAGTTTGGAAAAATGAAAGTGAATTAGGCGTTTAGGTTCAGAACTTTCCCTTAATTTGGTCAAAGATGGCACCGTTTGCAAAAAACTTCTCTTTGATCGAAGGCCACCCTCCTAAATCTTGAGCATTGAACAAAGTTTTAATTGGGGGAAATTGCACCTGTCCGCCTTGAGCGATAAAGGGATTGACCGAACGGTAGCCTAATTTGGCGAATTCTTGCTGAGCTTCGTCTGAATAGAGAAAATCGACAAAGGCTGCTGCCACTTCTCTCGTTCCATGCTTATCAACGTTTTTATCAACTATTGCCACGGGATTATCGATAGAGATATTGAGGGGAGGAACAAAGTAACTGGTTTTTGGTCCGTTCGTTCCAGCTAAAATCACTTCATTTTCATAGGTGATTAAGGCATCTCCCTGACCTTGTTGGAAGAATAAGTCGCTGGCTTCGCGGGCATCTTTGGTTAGGGTGGGAATCTTTTTATAGACTTTGCCCACAAAATCAAGGGCTTGTTCAGGTTCGCCTCCTTCTTGGGTTACTGACCCCCACAGACCTAACAATTGCCAAACACCAATACCCGATGTTTGAGGATTTGCTGCAATCACGTTTACATCTTCGTTGGCTAAATCTGCCCAAGTTTGAATATTTTTGGGGTTGCCTTCTCGGGTGACAATTGCCGCCACAGAATGACTAACTACTGCCCGTCTAGGAACTCTGTCCTCCCAGCCAAAATTAATCAAACCAGCTTCTTCGATGCGAACCACATCCAATGGGAGGGCAAGATGCACCACATCGGCTTCTTGTTTGCCGGCAATGATCTCGTCGGTTTGCGCTAAAGACCCGCCATAACTGCGTTCAAAAATGACGTTTTGGTTGTGCTCTTTCTTCCACTTTTCAATAAATTTAGGGACGATTTGGTCATGGGCCGCTTTCGTCACTGAGAAGGAAACTAGGTTGAGCTTGACCTCGCTTTGATTGGCCCCACTCGCTGCAGAGCAAGCAGCAATTGACGCAGTTAGAATTACACCTAGTAAAAACAAGACGATGTACGCTTGGACTGAGCGTCCTAGATGCTGGGCTTTTTTGAGAAATTGCCCTGAAAATCGCACCAATTGGGAACTGGCTGCGATCGCAAATTTTAGAGACTGAACGATCGAAGTCACTGAATTTTGCCAAACTTGTTGTTGATTCACCGATACATTTTCTTTAACTACGGTATTTCTATCAAGTTTTCGTAGTTACTCTTAGGAGTATAAAGTCCTCAAATTAGAGTCTTGAGTTTTCTTAATATTTTTTTAATAAATTGTCTTAACCTAGCGCTACCATGACAAAGAGTCCAAACTCACACCCGCCCGCCGTGCTCGCTAAACAGTTAGAACTGACTAGCTTTAAAAACCTGGAGGCAGAGCCTCAAGAAATGCGTTCCCCGGTAGAACTTGGGAACGAGAAACCAACAAAAAAGCACCTTGAAAAAAGTGCTTTCATGAATATAGAACTTTCCGTGTCTGACGAAACTTTTACGAGTAATTCCGAGGAGTGCGCGCACCGGCAGATGCTCCTACCATCGAAGCAACTAAACCCAATAGCGAGCCGAACAAGAACGACCAACCAGCTTTTGCACCATTACCAGCAAGATTGCGAGCATCCTGAGCAGATACGTTAGGTGCTCGGTTCGGCAAATCGACCCCGCCCTGCTGCGCTTGATTAATTGCTTCTCCCGCATTCGCAGCTATTACGCCAAAAGTGCCGGCCACGCCATTTGCTAACAGCCAAGAGCCAATTGTTAAGGTAGTTGCCCACAAAATTGCTCCGTTTAAAAGTGCTGTGTTGCGGTTCATCGGGCCGCAAGCGCGAGCAGTTACCCAACCGCCAACTGCCAAGCTAATTAACAAACTGATAATTGACCAAATTCCGACGTTGGCACCCACGTCCCCTGAAATACTGCGCGGAGCTCCTGAACCAGCAATGCTGCTCAACCCGATCGCAGCGCCCAATGCACTTAATACTAATTGCGTGGCGATCGCAATTACCAAACCAGAAAAAATCGGGCCCCAACGTACTCGATCGTGGTATTCCATCATTGAATTCACAACTACGGGTTCGGTACCAACGTTATCTACAGGTCTATTTACGTATGACATAGGTTTTTCTTTCCTCTGAGAGTTGCTTTAATTTTTAACCATCTTTCAACTAAGCATGAATTATGGCTGAGATTGATAGAAAGTATATCTGCCTGGGGAAAGAACCAGTCTCTATGTCTGAAGAAATAAACGAAAAAGTCATCACCCACCAGCCCGCCGCTATTAGCGAATCATTGATGATTTATGACTGATAAGTGATGAATATTTTATCCCGTTAGAAAAGTTTCCGGACGTATACAGGAAATGCGGACTTATACAGGAAAGACAGCTTAACGCAATTTTACAGCCGTTCCAACGGCAGTAATCAGCAGCAAAGTTCCGTTCGAGTCTACATTAATCGTGCCTGTGTCCACTTCCACGCCGATTACGGCATTGGCGCCCAGGCGCTGGGCCCGTTTTTCCAGTTCCGCGAGGGCATCTCGCTGTCCTTTGAGAAAAACTTCCTCGTAACTGCCGGTGCGCCCGCCGATGATGTCGCGAATGCCCGCGAAGAAATCTCGCAGGGCGTTGGTGCCGTAAACCACCTCAGCAGTTACAATTCCCAGGTAAGATTGAATTTCTGCTCCTTGGATGATATCAGTTGTTGTTACAATCATCAGTTGGCCTCAGTCGAGAAAATTTTGAGTGGGTCTTGTTCTGTAGATTTACTACATCTCGCCGCTCAAACATTCCTGGTAAACCATAAGTTGTCAGCTTGCTAAGCTGACAGCAACTCGCTCTTTCATTCCACACACTCTTTGAAACAAATGGCCGTGCACAAACAAAGTCTCTTGATATTCAGTACGCTGTTAGTAGCAGGATTCGCTGTCGCTGCGCCGCAGATAGCGCTCTCAGCAGAAACGTCAGTTGAAGTCAACCCTGAAAATAATTCAAATTTAGATGCTCTGCTGCGACAAGGGCGCGAGTTGGTAGATTTAGGAGACTACAGTAAGGCGATCGCCATTTATCAGGAAGCGGCACGTTTAGATACGGAAAACCCCCGCATTTTTTCTGGTATTGGCTATTTAGAAGCGCGTCAAGGCAACTATCAAGCCTCAGTGGAATTTTACCAACAAGCGATCGGTCTGGAACCGAACAATGCTGACTTCCAATACGCCTTAGGATATGCTATGGCGAATTTACAAAACTATCCCGCAGCAGCCACAGCTTATCGCCGCGCCGCTCAGCTCGATCGCAAAAATGTCAATGCCCGGATCGGTTTGGGAGTGGTACTCTTTCAGCAAAAAGATTACAGCGGTGCTTTTAAAGCATACCAAGAGGCGATCGCCCTCGATCCGAAAAATTGGCAAGCTTATTCTTCAATGGGTTTAGTATTGATCCAGCAGGGAAATTTTGCCAGTGCTGTTACCGTGCTCCAACAAGCAGCCGAACTCGCTCCCAAACAAGCAGGTGTCCAGTTAAAATTAGGCACTGCTTTGCTGCGTGCCGGCTATACTTCCGAAGGGCTAGCAGCTTTTGAAGAAGCTGCCAAATTGGAACCCGGCAATCCAGAAGTGCAGCTAGAAATTGGCGAAATTCTCCAGGCTCAAAACGACTTCGACGGAGCGCTGGTAGCTTATCAGCGGGCTATTTCGGTGCGACCTAATTTAGTGGAAGCACACGCAGGAATCGGGAAAATTCAACTGGAAAAACAAGATTTTTTAGGAGCGATTGCCACTTTTGGGCGAGTGATTAAGCTCGATCCAAACAGAGCCGAAGCTTATTATAATATGGGTACGGCACTCAAAGCGCGCGATCGCAAATCCGAAGCAATTGAAGCTTTTCAACAAGCCCTCGACACTTACCGCCAGCAAGGCAACAATGATGGTGTACAAAAAGCTGAGGCGGCGCTCCAGCAACTAAAGTAAGATTTCTCAATGGACTAATTGGTAATGGGCTAGCAGTTTTGAGTGTGGAGCAAGTAATTTTCCTAGGGCTTAACTCCTTCCAATCGCCGTGTTGCAAGGAAAAAAGCCATCTCATATCATTTCCGGTTACACCGGAATGATGTTGACGGTTGACTGTTGACTGTTGACTGTTGACGCCGTGAACAGTCAACAGTGAACCGTCAACAGTCAACTCGAATTTACTATTCCGATGCTAACGGATTTGATATCAAAACTGTTTCTATTCCCTATTCCCTATTCCCCCTTTCCTCTTCCTTCTTCCTTCTTCCTTCGTTTGCTTAAGTTTTTAATTGAATGCAGATAAATGTGGCTAAATAGTGTACAATATTGGCGCGATTCGAGAAGGGCGATCGCGCGGGTAAATTCAAGAGGAAATAAGGCCGATCGCACAGTAGCATT
This sequence comes from Microcoleus sp. B3-D2, assembly GCF_036705345.1. Classification (NCBI taxonomy): domain Bacteria; kingdom Bacillati; phylum Cyanobacteriota; class Cyanophyceae; order Oscillatoriales; family Microcoleaceae; genus Microcoleus; species Microcoleus sp. B3-D2. The sequence goes on along the minus strand of NZ_JAUBUG010000028.1, from coordinate 48,594 downwards.
TGGTAAAAACTCCATCTTTTGTAAGATGTTAAAACGGGTTCCTGAAAATGAATCTATTTCTATTGGTAGAGACAGCAAACTTGTTAACATTTGTAAAATAAGCAAAATCTCCCATCCCCAGAGCTTTATCTATGCAAACGTATGATGTGATTATCATCGGAGCAGGTCACAACGGACTGGTCTGTGCCTCTTATCTCCTCAAAGCGGGATATACCGTCCTGTTGTTAGAAAAACGTTCGGTTCCCGGCGGCGCGGCCACTACCGAAGCTGCGATTCCCGAATTGCCGGATTTTAAATTCAATATGTGCGCGATCGACCATGAATTTATCCATTTAGGGCCAGTTGTAGAAGAATTAGAACTGGAAAAACACGGTTTAGAATATCTTTTCTGCGATCCAGTTGCCTTTTGTCCGCATCCCGACGGCAAATATTTCTTAGCGCACAAATCTGTAGAAAAAACTTGTGCTGAAATTGCGCGCTACAACGAGCGCGATGCTAAAAAATATGCCGAATATACAGACTTTTGGCAGCGGGCTTTAGGTGCAATGGTTCCGATGTTTAATGCGCCACCAAAATCCATCATAGATATTCTGGGCAACTACGATATTTCAAAGATCCAAGATTTATTGTCAGTCATCGGTTCCCCCAACAAAACGCTGGACTTTATTCGCACGATGCTCACCAGCGCTGAAGACATTGTAAACGAGTGGTTTGACGAGGAATTTATCAAAGCACCCCTCGCAAGATTCGCCTCAGAACTCGGCGCCCCTCCTTCGCAAAAAACCCTGGCTGTAGGCGCAATTATGCTGGCAATGAGGCACAATCCCGGCATGGCAAGACCGCGCGGAGGGACGGGTGCATTAGTGCAAGCGCTGCTCAATGTAGTGAAAAAATACTCGGGTGTGGTACTTACCGACCAGCACGTCGAGAAAATATTAGTTGATGACGGTCGCGCTGTGGGAGTTCGAGTTGCCAACGGCACGGAATACCGCGCTACAAAAGGTGTCATTTCTAATATTGATGCTAAGCGCTTGTTTCTGCACTTAATGGACTCCAGCGATGTTGACAGTGCCGACCCGGATTTGCGGGAAAGATTAGAGCGCAAAATTGTTAACAACAACGAGACTATTCTCAAAATAGACTTAGCTCTCAATGAAGCGCCTAGATTCGAGCGCTGGAATCACCGGGACGAATATTTAATCGGGTCGGTTTTAATTGCAGACTCGGTGAGACACGTTGAAATTTCTCACAGCGACCCTTCCATCGGCAGAATCCCCGACTCTGACCCCTCAATGTATGTAGTGTTTCCGACGGTACTAGACCCGTCAATGGCTCCTCCCGGACATCATACGGCTTGGATTGAATTTTTTGCTCCTTACATGATCGAAAATGCTGAAGGAACCGGCCAGCACGGTACGGGGTGGACGGATGAGCTGAAAAACAAAGTTGCCGATCGCTGCATCGATAAATTAGCAGAATACGCGCCAAATATCAAAAATGCAATTATCGGCCGCCACGTGGAAAGTCCGGCGGAATTGGGAGAGCGTTTGGGAGCTTTGAAGGGAAATTATTATCACGTTGATATGACGCTGGATCAGATGATATTTTTCCGTCCTTTGCCGGAGTTGGCGAATTACAAAACGCCGATCGACGGTTTGTTTCTGACCGGGGCGGGAACGCATCCGGGTGGCTCGATTTCGGGGATGCCGGGACGCAATACTGCTCGCGTTTTCATGCACTCGCAGCAGCCTTTCGCCCAGACTTTAGCAGATGCAGCTAATACTCTGAAAGCGAAGGGTAAGTCGGTATTTCGCAGTAATGAGAAGTAAGATTTTTAGCAACCGCAGATGAACGCAGATAAACGCAGATGAATCACATCTGCGTTTGTTTGTATTGATTTATCATTGTGCGAGTGCGAGAATTTTTTATGGTTGATTCCCTGTGAAGGGAAAACGATTTGCGATCGCCCTCAATACCTTTTCTAAATCTTGTGCATCTTTCGCGATCGGTGGTGGCGGTTCCCGTTCCATCAAACCTGTTAAAATATTTTTCCATCTGAGAGCATATTCCATTGAGAAAATTCTCAATATTAGAAAAACAAGTTAACGCTGAAGGCATTTTTTAACTTAGTGTCCCAGCCAAACCTCTAATTTAGCAAAACAGGCAAGTCGCTGGTAGAAGTCGCTCCCCATCTCCGGTTCAGGGCATCGCCGCCGATCCCCCAGCCTCTGGCATTCTCATAAATTCATACTTTATGCGGATGAAAACGCCGGCCCCAAGTTGAGAAACTGAGAAATGGCGTTACCCTTTTTTTAGCCATGGCAAACCGAGTTTTGATTGTCGGCGGGCGGGGACGAATTGGCAGCAGCGTTGCCCAAGACCTTGTTACCCACACCGACGCGGAAATTACTGTTACCGGACGCAATTCAGAAGCCTCTATAGGGCTGGGATTGCCGCCGGATAGGGTGCACTATATAGCTTTAGATTTAGCAGACAGTGCAGCCCTGCACCAAGCGGTTTCATCCTCTAATCTGGTCGTTCACTGTGCCGGGCCTTTTCACTACCGAGACGCTAGTGTATTAAAAACTTGCATAGAAGCAGGTGTTAATTATACTGATGTCAGCGACAGCCGCAGTTTTACTCGCAGAGCTTTAGAATTGCGCGAAACTGCTAAAAATGCTGGGATTACGGCTATTATTAATACGGGAATTTTTCCCGGTGTGTCTAATAGCATGGTGCGCCGAGATGTGGAACAATTAGATGAAGCAGAACACATCCATTTGAGTTATGTAGTCGGAGGTTCTGGCGGCGCTGGCGTTACCGTCATGAGAACCACTTTTTTAGGATTGCAAACCCCTTTTGAGGTTTGGGAAGATCGCAAGTGGCACCAAGTAAAACCCTACAGCAATCGCGAAACAATTGAATTTCCCGCGCCCTACGGTAAAACAGGGGTTTACTGGTTTGATATGCCGGAAGCAATCACTTTGCCCGAAACATTCGCCGTCAAATCAGTTGTGACTAAATTCGGTACGTCTCCCGACCTTTACAATCACCTTACCTGGTTTGTTGCCAAGTATTGGCCTGCTAGCTGGCTCAAAAATAACTCCGTGATTGAATTTCTTTCCTACGTCAGTTATGGGATGACAAGTGTTACTAATAGTTTTAGTGGGGTTGGTGTGGCAGTGCGATCGCAAGTGACAGGTCTCAAAAACGGTCAACCGGCTAAAGTTTGCTCGACAGCGGTACACCCAAATGCTGCCACCGCTACTGGCATCGGTACTGGCAGCATCGCTCAATTAATGTTAGAAGGTAAACTGGACAAACCGGGGGTTTGGTCGGTAGAACAAGCTCTTTCTACCGAGCTATTTGAAGGAGCTATACAGAACAGAAACCTAGACATAGAGCAGGTTGTTTTGTAGTTCATTAGGTTATTTATAGCAATTTAAAATGTTGGTAGATGGGATTTTTTCCCGAACGGCGAAGACGCGAAAGACGCGCCGAAAGAGAAGACTCAGGGTCTTCGTAATTGATGGGAAAACCCCTAGATAGGGTTCCTCGCAGGAATTGCGATCGCCCCTCATAGGAGATGAGTTCCGCTTGTCTAACTAATCTATCTTTTGGTAGAAGGAATTGTCACAAGCAGGCGCTTAAGATATTGGACATCATCGGAAACATCCCTTTTCGCTCGCTCTAGATGCGGTAGCTGCGACAAAGATTGCGCTTGAACCAAGGTTGTCAAGGTGCGATCGCAGTGAAGGGGCGACAAACACCATAATTTTTGCGGAAAAATACCAGGAGAAGTTGATATGAAGCGGGTTTTAAAAGCTCTCGGACAAACATTGATTCAAAGCATTTTGCTGGTCTGTACGCTGGCTTTGATTAGTCTGGTAGGTCTAGCGGTAATACCCACTCAGGGTGCTTACGCAGGTCAAGACAAGAGTCACGCGCCGCAAGAAGCTACAATTACTGAACCCGCAACAAGTTTCGAGGATCTCAATCCCCAAGCAGGATCTTACGATGAAATAGTCAAAACTGCTCAAAATCCTGCAAACGTCGAGAAAATTTACGACGAAAGCTTAAAAGAGTACAAGGGAGAACACCCGCAAGAAGGCATAGTTCAAAAAGCTGAAGAGTTGATCGAAAAGGTCACGGGCAACTAATAAATCAACAGATTTCTATCTAACTCAAGTTGCTGGTAAATACAGAGCTTCCGTGAGTAGACAATTGAGCCGCTATCAGGACTCACTTGAAAATAATTCTCTAGGGTGCGCCGGGCAGCGCACCTTATTGCTTTAGAGTAGCGGGTTAAACCACTTGTTGCATCCAGAAAGAAAGATTTTCTCATTCCTCTTTATATTTAAGCTAGCAGATTCATCCTTAGGGAAGATGAAGAGAGAGGAATTAAAAAAGTAAATTAAATAATAGTTACAGTCAGATAAAAGGAAAAAAATATCATGAGCGATGACAAAAAAACGGTACATGAACCTGATGCTAACCTCGACCCGCTTTCCGGGGAAAAAGGGGCTCATCCAGTGGGAACGGGTATTGGTGCGGCGAGTGCCGGTGCTGCGGGTGCTGCAATCGGCGGTGCTATCGGCGGGCCTGTAGGAGCAGTTGTAGGCGCTGTTGTGGGTTCGTTTAGTGGCGGTTTGGTGGGCAAAGGTGTGGCCGAGGCGATCGACCCCACGGTAGAAGATGCTTACTGGCAAAGCAATTACAGTTCCCGTCCTTACGTGGACACTAGCGCAACTTACGAAGACTATCAGCCTGCGTACCGCACCGGCTATGAGGGATACACCCGCTATGGCAATACTGGTAAGCAATTCCACGAGATCGAACCGGATTTGCAGCGCGACTACGAAACAAATCGCGGTAAGTCTAATGTGACTTGGGAAAAAGCTAAGCACGCCACCCGCGACGCTTGGGATCGGGTGGAACGCGCTGTTCCGGGCGACATTGACAAAGACGGCCGTTAAGCCGATCGCAAGTATTTCTCAGTCTTGGACGCACACAAACTCAAGCGTTCCGGTTATTTTTAGCCGGGTACCGGAATGGAGGGAAGTGTTTGATAAAAAAAAACCCGGCTGCTGCGTCTTGGACTGTTGTTGATAGGTGGCACAGTTTTTAAAGCGAGTTTAGCAAAGTTTTTGGGGATTTTTAGCCCCTCTCTACATCGGAGAGGGTATTTTTATGCTCCCTTGAAATCGCCTTTTTCAGCACGATTTTTATTTCACAGGACTGTTCGCTGTGAGAACTCGCTAGAGACGTATAGGCTTTGCTGTGCGGGACGATCGCACTCCTAATAAACGCTTTGTTACCCAATCGGGATGCTTCGGTTGGAGATGGGCATTTTTTTTTGACTATTAGCCTTAAAATTAAACTTATTCAGGACTGAGGCATCGATCGCATATTTCTGTCATTGTTCGCGATGCGCTTTATTCAATCGCAGCCCCAGCGTAAAGCGTTGGTTGCTTCAAGCCCGATAATTGTTAAAAATCTAAATCCTCTCATTCAAAATCGGTATAAATTGTGGATGAAATGTTGGAAAGAGCTTGGACACTCAAGCAAAATTTAATTGACTTTGTGCTGGATGCTGAGGGAGAGTTGGCGGTAGCTTTGGAAGCTTATGCTGCCGCTCGATCGACCGGCGAGCGCTACGATATTGCTCAGCAAAATCAAGTGATTGACAGTTTTACCATCGAAGGTAAAGTCGGAGAGAAAACGCCGATCGAGCTATTTGTCGAAAGTCAGCCGGATTTAACCGAGAGCGATCGTAGCTTGCTGGAAAGTTGGGAACACAGAAGCTTCACCGGCTTATTTGAAATCACTCAACTTTCCCCCGACAGGTTTGAACTGATGAACTGGCTGACGGCTAAGCACTACGTGGTCAAGCCCAACAGTTCTAATTTTCTTGCAGAAATGTCTCGCTTTAAGTTAGGAGAAATCTTGCGGGCTCGGATTGCTCCTCTCACCGATGACTGGTGGATACTATCAGGCCCTCCGATACCGATGGGGAAATTGGGCAAGCCGAAGTTGGCGGTGGCGATCGGCAATTTCAAGCAAAATCACAAAAATAACCTATACAGCGATGCGCCGGAATTGCTAGAGCAAGCTTGGCATTCGGTAGAACAGTACCACGAAGATTTTACCGAATTTTTTGGCAGTGAGGAAGTTACGCTATCGGGATATCACCTGAATAAACAGTTGGCTGAATTTCAGGAATTCATCACTAAAAAACGCCTAGCGGATATCGGCATTGATGAACATAAATCTCTGGCGGAGATCGTTGAAGATGCTGGAGTCGATGCAGAAGAAATTAAAGCAGCAGCTATAGCAGCAGCCGGTGCAGATCCGTCTTCAGTGGAGGTAGGGATCGATAGCGATCCTCACTCAAAAATGGTAATGCCGAAAGTTGAATTGCCCGATCGCTTCAAGAAAGCCGAACAGGTGACAGCACTTTCTCATCCTCGCTGGGGACAAACCTTTTTGTCTACTTACACTCAATTTACTGCACTGCTAGCAGCCGAAGATTTTTCAACCGTTCCCGGTTACGAAAAGCTGGTGCGTAACTATCTAGAAGATCCTGCAATTAATGTCTGGATTTGGCAACGGTTAGCTAAAGTTAATCCAGCGAAATTAGAACAAATTTTGCAAACTGTATTGGAACGTAAAGACTTTCAGATCGAGCGCGATTTAGATGCTTTGCTGCAAGAGTTTAAAAAACCATTAGAACCCGAACTCCCGGAAATTGCCAGCGTTCCCGTGCACCTGCACAACTTATTTCAGGAAGCTTTAGGCGAAGTTAATAAGTCAAAGTCTAAACCGCAGGAGAAAAAGAAAAGCTCTAAAGGCTTTAAATCCTAAGCAACCGAGTTCGTGGCATACTCACAGCTAACTGTGAGCTTATTGCCCGGTAATATCACTCAAATAGCTTTGCAGTCAGGACTTTAGTCTTTATTCACCGCGATCGAAAGAACTGAAGTCCTCACTACAAACACCTTTTGTTAATCTTCAACTCGTCGGACAGCCATGCGTTGCAGCGGCAGGCTGAGTATGCTAGAAGCAGTCAACAAGTAAGAAAGAACCGTAGTCAGTTTCAAACTGAGCAATAACCAGCTATCTTCTGGTAGGTGAAGTTTCAGCCCGAAAAAAGATATGCAGTACACTATCCAGTAAGTAAAGCTCATCTTGATTAGGATTTCTTCGCTCAAAGTGCGATCGTCCGTTGGCGGTGAGTTGCGATTATCACCCAGCAGGACTAGACCCGCAATAGAAGCCACAAAAGAAACCATAACGAGATAGTCATGCCAGTTAAGCTCAACCATTTCTAAACTCCGCTTTTATCCGTATTTTTGGAATCAGACATCAGTCTAAAGGATAAGTTTTCCCGCTCAAAGCAATAGTTACAAATTGAAACAGCAGGAGTTACAAATCGCAATGAAAATACCCCGCAACCGCCCGCAACAGGCGCGTTTAGTCAGCCGCCAAGGACAATTCCCCTTAAATATTGTCAAGCTGGGAGTACCTCGCCTGCATTTTGCCGACCTCTACCACAGCCTGCTAACTCTTTCTTGGCCGCGATTTTTCATGCTGATTTGTCTCTCCTATACAGTCACAAATTCTTTATTTGCCTTAGCTTACTTGGCGGGAGGAGATTGCATTGCTAACGCGCGGCCGGGTTCTTTCCCAGATGCCTTTTATTTCAGCGTGCAAACAATGGCGACGATCGGCTACGGCTCTATGTATCCGCGCACGGATTACGCTAATACTATAGTCGCGATCCAAGCGCTTTTTGGTTTGTGGGGAGTGGCGATGGTGACGGGACTGGCTTTTTCGAGATTTTCTCGACCAACAGCTAGAGTTATATTCAGCCGGGTAGCTGTGATCGCTCCTTTCAACGGTGTTCCGACTCTGATGTACCGCACTGCAAATCAGCGTTTTAACCAAATTTTAGAAGCGCAGCAGCGAGCTACTTTGATCCGCAACGAGGTAACAGCGGAAGGAGAATTTATGCGGCGTTTTTACGATTTGCAATTAGTGCGAAGTCACTCTCCGGTTTTTGCCTTAACTTGGACGGTTATGCACGCAATTGAGGAGAGCAGTCCTTTGTACCAAATTACTGCCGAAGACTTGATGGAACAGCAAGCGGAAATTGTAATTACTTTAACAGGAATTGACGAAACAGTTTCGCAAACTATTCACGCGCGACATTCTTTTGTAGCCTCTGAAATTATGTGGAATATGCGATTTGTAGATATTCTTTTGAAATCGGCGACGGGAGGGCGGGTGGTTGATTATACTCGGTTTCACGATGTGAAGCCGGTGGAAGAAAAGTTGTGAGTATAATAGTGCTAGAATACCTCTAGGACGATAAAAGTTGATATTTATGACTTCAGTTACTACGAAAATGACACTCAAAGAATTGCAACCGCAACTCTTGGCTTTAACTCCCGAAGAAAAGGCTCAAGCTATACAATTCCTAGCCCAAAGTTTAAGCAACTTTTGGCCGGGAATTCAAAAGACTCCCGGTGTCATGGGCGGAGAAGCCTGTATCCGAAAAACTCGGATTCCTGTTTGGCTGTTGGTAAGTTATCGCCGTCAAAGTGCCACAGATGCTCATATTTTAGAAGGTCATCCCGATCTGAGTGCCGTAGATTTGGTGAATGCTTTTAGTTATGCTGAGGCATATCCTGATGAGATTGAAAGAGCAATTCGAGAACAGGAAGAGGCATAAACTGTGGCAGATCTTTATACCGCGATCGCACAAAGCATTAAAACTGAAATATTTTACCATTTTAAATCAGGCTTTTATGAACGGGCAAGATGCCCGTTCCACAAGAAATTTATTCTTTGTGGAACGGGCATCTTGCCCGTTCTTGAAAATGGTACAACATCTCAGTTAACATAAACAAAAAACTCCTCGTACTATGCGAATAATTCATACTGCTGACTGGCATTTAGGGCGACGTTTTCGAGGGATCGATCGCACTTTTGAAATTGCGATCGCCCTCGAACAGATTTTGAAGCAAGCAAAAGCCTTGGATGTCGATGCTGTGCTCGTTGCCGGCGACATTTTCGACGTGCCCAACCCTCCCGCTTACGCTGAACGCATTGCTTATAACTTTTTCTGCGAACTCCAAGCGGCAGGAATTCCCGCAATTGCGATCGCCGGTAATCACGATTCGGCATCCCGCATCGACAGCATCGCGCAATTGCTTTCCCTCGCCGGTGTTCGCGCTTTAGGCAAACCCAGGCTTTCCGCAGACGGCGGCACAATTACTCTTAATACAAAAAGCGGTAAACTTTGCGTGGGAGCGATGCCTTTTGCTTCCGAACAAAGACTGTTAGATGCTAATTCTCTCTGGCAGTCTGGCGATGCCGATCGCCGAAAAGATTACCGCGAAATAGTAAAATATTTACTCGAAGATTTAACCAGGGATTTTAGAGACAATACTGTCAATTTTCTCATGGGACACATGAGCATTGACGGCGCTCGATTAGCAAAATCCGAAGTCGCTTATTACACGCGAGAAAAATACCTGCTATCATCGCAAACTCTGCCGCCGGAAGCTCAGTATGTTGCCCTCGGACACATCCACATTCACCAGCGGATTTCTGAGACTTCTCCCGCTTATTATTCCGGTTCTTTGATTCAGTTAGATTTTGGAGAAGCGGAACAGGAAAAAGGATTTTGCTTGATAGAAGTTGAGCCGGGAAGTCAGGCAAAGGTGGAATTTAAGCCTGTGGCTTGCCACAAGCCGTTAAAAGTGCTTAAATGTCATAACGACAATCTCGATGAAACTTTACAAGCTCATCAGTATCATCCGGGTTTCTTGAAAGTAATTGTCGAATTGGACAGTCCGCAAATCGGACTTGCCGATCGAGTGCGCCAAATTTGTTCTCAAGCGCTGTTAATTGAACCGCGCTATCCAGATGCAGCGCTAGAAGCAACAGAAATAACTAATATCGATCCCAATAATTTCGATCCGGCAGCAGAGTTTTGCAACTATTATCAAAACCGCTTGGGAACGACACCGAAACCGGTAGTATTGGAGGAATTTAAAAATTTGTACAAGAAGTTTAAGGAAACAGTTAACAATTAAATGGGTAAAAAAATACAATCCAAAATCCAAAATCTCAAATTTCAAATAGTTTTAAGACTGAAACCCACGCTCAATGTCGCTTGTAGTCGAGTCTAGATCCCCCTAAATCCCCCTTAAGAAGGGGGACTTTGATAATACTCTTGTCCCCCCCTTAACAAGGGGGGTTAGGGGGGATCGGGAAGACTGTAGAAGGAAGACAGTAGAGCTGAATATAACAATCTAAAACCCCAAATCCTAAAACTAAAATCAGTATGCGTCCACTAGAACTTATTCTCGAAGGATTTACCAGCTTCCACCGCGAACAGCGTTTAGATTTTTCTCAACTCGATTTGTTTGCAATTACTGGTGCTACAGGTGCAGGCAAATCTTCCCTGTTAGATGCCATGACTTACGCTCTTTTTGGCACGACAACTCGCAGCGGCAAACAAGTAAGTGATTTGGCAAGTCAAGGCAGCGAAAATTTAAAAGTGCAGTTGCGTTTTGCTGTGGGTTCGGCACAGTATCGGGTGACGCGAAGGTGGCGTTTTCGTCCCAAATCTCCCGAAAATAAGGTGATTTTGGACAACTGGCAAAATGGTCAATGGGAAACTTTGGGGACGAGTATCGTTGCTGTTCAAAATACCATTGAACAGATTTTAGGAATGGATTTTGATACTTTTACACGCGCAATTGTTCTGCCTCAAGGCAAGTTTGATGAATTTATTAAAGGGGATACTTCAAAACGTCGGGAAATTTTGCGGCAGCTAGCGGGATTTGAGATTTTTGAGCAGATGCGGAAGGAAACAAATGAACTCGCAAAGTTGCTGAAACAGGAACGGGAAATGGTGGAAAGGCAGCTAGCGGATTTGAGTGCGCCGACGGCTGATGAGGTGGCTCAAAGAAGATCGCAACTTTTGATTTTAGAGCAGCAGTTGCCCCAGTTCGAGCGCGCTGTGATGAAAGCTCAGAAGGATCTAGATGAAGAGGAACAGCTATTTTCGCAAATCGCTCGCTGGCAAGAGTTACAACAACAACTGGCTAAATTAAATGCTAATTCTGCTGAGGTTGCAATTTTAGCACAGCGTTTAGAAAGAGCGCAAGCTGCCAATCATTTACAGGGAGATTGGGCTTTAGTGCGATCGGCTCGCAGTCAGTATGAAACTGCCGAAAGTGCCTCGGTGGCAGCGCGAAAGCAGTTAATTAAAGCTCGCTCTGAGCTGGCAGTAGAGCAGCACCAATTTGATGCGGCAAAAGCCAAAGAAGACGTGCTAGCGCCACAAATTAAGGCTCGCGAAGATGCTCTAGCTGCTGCTAAAGTATATGAAGAACAGCGCGCTCAATTAGAAAAAGAAGTGGCGCTTGCCCAAAAACTTCAACAGGAAAAACTCCGCTTTTTTATGGCAGCAGATAAAGAACTGCAAGCTGCTAACACTAAAATTCAAGGCGCGGGTTTTCGAGTTACTCAAGCAGCGGCACAGCTCGAACAGTATGCGCCGGGAGGAAAGCGTTTAGAGCAATTGCAGCAAATTTCACCCTTATTGATGGAATTGCAGCTAATTACCAAGCAGCAAAAGACTCAGCAAGAACAGTTGGATAAATCTCTGGCAGATAAGGAAAAAGCTCAACAGAATTATGTGCAGGTTGCCGCTAATTTAGAAGCAGCAGAAATCCAACTAAAAGAGTGCGATCGCGAGTTAGAAGCGGCCCAAACCGCTAATGCGGAAGCCGCACGTTTAGAGAGTGTGGCTGCTGTCAGAATGTCGCTAAATTCTGGCGATACTTGCCCGGTGTGCGGAGGGGTGCATCCTGAGAGCGATCGGCTCCCTCCTTTGCCCGATTCTAATATTGTCGATGTGGCTGGTTTGCGGCAGAAATTGGCTGCTGCAAATCAGGTTTTTCAAGATGCTCAAAGGTTGGCTGCTGAGGGAAAAAGTGCAGTAGCAGCCTGCCTGCAAAAAGAGTCGGAAATTGCTCAAATGTTGGAATTAACTGCGAATAAAGTTGCTCAATTGCAGCAGGAAATCACTCATGTGCTGGAAAATCCTCAGTGGGAAAGCTTGGGGTTGCAGCAGGAGTTGGCACTCCTTAAAGAGAGCGATCGCCAATACCGCCAAACCGAACAGCAGTTCCAACTCGCATCATTGGAATATGATAATTTTCAACAAAAATTTAATTTTGCTGTGGCGACTCAAGCAGCTAAACAGCAGGAATATCAAGATGCGATCGCCGAATCAGACCGCCGCCAGCAGCAGTTGCAAAGTTGTGTAAATGCGCTTTATCAAATTACCGAATATCAACCTTATGCTAATTTAGCAAAAGTCTTAGAACAAGACAAGCAAGACTTGGCAAATCTGCTGAAAGTTGCCGAAAAATCCTATCAAACTGCTCAAAATAAGGTTATTCAAGCCGCAGAGAGAGAGCAACAAGCTGGAGAAGCTTTTGGACAAGCCCAAGCCCAGAAACAGCAGTTAAACCTGGATTGGTCAGCAAAATTAACAGCGGCTGATTTCACAGAAGAGACCTTTTTAGCAGCGGTGGCGACAGTTAAGGAACAATCAGAATGGGAAAATGCTATTCGCTCTCACCGGGAATCAAAAATTCAGTTAGAGACGCGGGCGAAAGATTTGAGCGAGGCAATCGCAGGCAGAACTACCGATGAGAATACTTTAGCACAAGTGCGATCGGCAAAACATACCGCCCAAGAAAACCTCAAACAAGCCAACAACAACCGCGCCGAACTGTTAGCTTGGATTCAAGTAGCAGCCCAAAATCTCGAACAAGCCGAAAGACTGTCACAGCAAATCACAAATTTCACAGAACAAGAGCAAACTTATCACACCTTAGCGCAGAATCTCAAATCCAACGAATTTCAATCCTACATTTTAGAACATTTAGAAGCAGAATTAGTGGGCAGCGCCACCTTAATTTTGCAAGAATTAACCGAAAATCGCTACAAACTAATAAACCAAGACGGCGAATACTGGGTAGCAGATAATTGGAACGGCGGCGAAGCTAGACGAGTGCGTACTCTTTCCGGTGGCGAAACCTTTGCCACTTCCTTATCAATGGCTTTAGCTTTGTCAGAAAAGCTGTCTCAAGGAGCTCACTTGGGCAGCTTATTTCTAGATGAAGGATTTGGTACTTTAGATACCGAAACTCTCGAAAGCGTTACTCAAATTTTAGAATCTTTGCGACAGCGAGAAAGGCTGATTGGAGTGATTACCCACGTTCGAGAATTGGGCGAAAGATTGCCCGCACAAGTTAAAGTTTCTAAATCACCCCAAGGTTCTAAAATAGAAGTACATAGATCCTGAAGTGAGAGGCGCGTGCGTGAAATAGTAAACTTGCTTAAGGACGTACATTATCACTAAACCTGCCCTACAATTACCTATAATATATGATGAAAAATCACCCGACTCGAATGCAATCGGTACAGTCGCCAATAATTCCAGTAGTTGGCGAACTGATCCGCCAAAATCCGGGAACAATATCTTTAGGACAAGGCGTAGTTTACTACAATCCGCCACAAGAATCATTTGACCGAATTCCCGAATTCTTCGCAAATACCGACAATCACAAATACAAAGCCGTGGAAGGAATTCCACAATTACAAGATGCTATCGCAGCCAAACTTAAAACCGATAACGACATAGAAATTAACAGCAAAAACTGCATTGTCGTTACTGCCGGCAGCAATATGGGATTTACCAACGCCATTCTCGCCATCACCTCGGCGGGAGACGAAGTTATTATCCAATCACCTTATTACTTCAACCACGAAATGGCGGCAATTATGGCAGGTTGCCGACCAGTGATAGTAGAAACTGACGCCAATTATCAACTTAATATCGATGCTATAAAAAAAGCAATTACCGACAAAACGCGAGCCATAGTTACCATTTCCCCAAATAATCCCACGGGTGTTGTTTATTCAGCCGAAGCACTGCGGGAAGTTAACGAAATTTGTCGCCAGCACAACATTTATCACATCAGCGATGAAGCTTATGAATATTTTACTTATAACGGCGTCAAACACTGTTCGCCCGCCGCTTTTCCCAATAGCAGCGAACATACAATTTCTCTGTTTAGCCTCTCCAAAGCCTATGGTTTTGCGAGTTGGCGGATCGGGTATATGGTAATCCCAGAACATTTGCTCGTTTCAGTGAGAAAAATTCAAGATACAATCTTGATTTGTCCCCCCGTAATTTCTCAGTATGCAGCGCTGGGAGCCTTGCAAGTTGGTAGAGGTTACTGCGATAATTATGTAAGGGCGATCGCATCCGTGCGCCAACTCGTATTAGACGAACTCAATACCATCCAAAATTTGTGTACAATTTCCCCAGCCTGCGGAGCATTCTACTTTTTCTTGAAAGTTGATACTGAAATCGATACAATGGAATTAGTAGAAAAATTAATTCGCGAATATCACGTAGCAGTGCTTCCCGGTACAACCTTCGGCATGGATAGCGGCTGCTATTTGCGCGTTGCTTACGGTGCTTTGGAGAAAGCAACCGCCACCGCTGGTATTAGGAGATTAGTTAAAGGTTTGAAGACAATTTTAAACAAGTAAAATAGGAAGATTCAACATGGTTGCCACTAATTTAAAAGCAAATACAAATATCCAAGATACCTCCGCTGCAAGACTGGCAGACTTGCGCGATTTGATGGCAGATTATGAATTAGATTGCTATTACATCCCAGCGGTTGACGAACACTTAAATTTATCAGTTCCAGCAGCCAAGCAGCGGCGAGCTTGGATGTGCGGTTTTACGGGTTCCGCCGGTGATTTGTTGGTTGGCAAAAATTCCGCTTGGTTGTTTGTGGATTCCCGCTATTACGAACAAGCCGAATTGCAAGTCGATACTGGAATTATTCAAATATCGAAACTCGGCTTAGAAGGAAATTTAACCTTAATTGAAACTTTAGAAAAACTGGCGGTAGAATCGGCAGAAAAATCAACTAAAATTCGCCTGGGTTTTGACCCGTTTACCGTAGCGACAGAGCAATATCAAAATTGGGTGAAAAAATTCGCCCATGCAGAGATTGAACTCATACCAATCCGGGAGAATTTGACAGACAAAGTGCGATCGCAAACTCCTTGGCAAACAGCCGAGACTTTACCCGCGATTGATGCAGAGCCCATATTTAGCTTACCTGTATCCCTGACCGGAGAAACCGCCGCCGAAAAATTAGCCAGAGTCAGGGAAGCGATGCAAAAAGCCAACATCGATGTGCTTCCGATTACCAACCTCAATCAAATAGCGTGGCTGTTCAACCTCCGAGGCTCGGATATTCCCCACATTCCCATTTTCATATCCTATGCCATTGTCACCACAGATTCAGCATTTTTGTTTACAAATACCGAACGAATTTCACTAGAAATCAAGCAAGAATTGCGGGCGGATGTAACTTTGCTTCCCTACGCAGACTATCCGCATACATTAGAAACTTGCGTAAATTTGCCACATAAAGTTCGGGTACTTTTAGACCCGAAACACAGCACAGCAGGCACGTATCAGTTAATATTAAACCATCAAGAAGCGCAATTATACAACATCGAAATAGTTTTTGAGACGCATCCGGTAGAAGGGATGAAAGCTCGCAAAAATCCGGTTGAAATCGAGCAGATGAAATCAGCCAATTTCAAAGCAAGTCGAGCGAAAACTTTGACTTTAAAATGGTTGACAGAACAACTAGAAAATGGTAAGGTCTTGACCGAGTTGGATGTTAAAGAAAGCATCGAAAGATTTTACCAGGAAGAAACTGATTTTCAGACTTTAACTTTTAGAACGATCGCCGGTGCGGGAGCCAATAGCTCGATCGTACATTACGGAACCCCCAGCCCAGAAGTCACCTTAAAACCCGGAGAATTGCTGCTGCTTGACTCAGGCGCGCAATATTTAGCAGGTACAACCGACGATACGAGAACAATAAGTATCGGAGAACCGACGGCGCTACAAATAGAACACTACACCACAGTTTTAATCGCGCACATCAACTGTGCAATGCAGCAATTCCCCAAAGGAACAACGGGAGCGCAATTAGATGCGATCGCCCGTGCGGTATTATGGCAACAACAGCTAGACTACGGACACGGTACAGGGCACGGAGTCGGCGCGTTTTTAGCCGGTCACGAAGGGCCCAATGGCATCAGCAAATCTGTGCAGTATCCCCTGGAAGCCGGAATGGTAACGAGCATCGAACCGGGATATTACGAACCAGGATGGGGCGGAATTCGCATCGAAAATCTCTATGTTGTCAGGGAAATGCCATCCAAAAACAGTACCGTTTGGTACGGATTTGAACCGCTGACGTATATTCCGTTTGAGCGCAAATTAATAAATGTCGATCGGCTGTCAAAGACTCAACTGACATGGTTGAATAATTATCACGCTTCGGTAGTCGAGAAACTCGAACCCGTACTTGATGCAGCAACAATTGAATGGTTGAAAAAAGCCTGCACTGCGTTAGGTTAAGCCTTGTAATTTGTCGCACATTTAACTTGTGCAACTATTTTTCGGGAAACTCTTGTGGGGTGGGCACGCCAGCCCGCCCCAAAGGTACAAAATAGCACATATCAGATAGGGACACGGCAGTGCCGTGTCCCTACTGTTACATAGTTACATAGTTACACTTCTCAGGATAAAATCACCTACTGATAAATAGCTAAAACTCTTGCTATATAATTTTAGGGTTTCCGACAATTCGGTGATTTAAGTCACAGTATATGCCAGAGGATTACTGTTAAATTCATAGGTAATGCTGGGAGAACTTTTAAATAATTACTAAAATTATTATAAGGTTCTATTTACTTAATGATTATTACAAAAAACAAGGGGGTTAAGTTTTATGAAAGCAGAATCAGAAGTATCTATTTCTTTTGCCATATCTATCTTTTTAGATAAAGAATTTACACCTGATGATGATACGCTAAACTATGAATCCTATAAAAAGCTAGGTCTTACTTGTGGTAAATGTAGAGAACTTATCTTTTTTAAGCCATGTATAGAAAGAGTTTCTCACTTTTCTCATTTCAATGAGACAGGCAAAGGTTGTGAGTGGAAAACAAAGAACAATACCAATACCCGTAAACAAGACACTGATTCAGAAAGTAGAGAACAAAGCTTAGAAAAGTTCCAGAATAAATTTAAAGGGATTATTGAAGGAGCCATAATCCAATATCAAAAAATCTCATCTTCTCAGCTTCTTAGTCAACAAATAGAGGAGGGTAAAAGGTTAGTTGCTGAATATAACATTAATATCGAGGCGTGGCTAAGGTGGTTTAATGGAAAAATAAACAGAAAATATGTTCAAAATGTCGCAGTCTCTCTGTATCAAAATAATGAGTTATTATCTGATGAAAATAGTAGAGTTCTTTTAAATTTAGTTGATTACTTGTGCGTTTCTGCTAGTGAAGATGTTTTGAGATATCTCCTTTATTATGTAGTTTTTTTGTTGAATAAGGAGATAGCTGTTAATAAGGATGTCGAGGAAGTTTGCTCTAAAGTCATTGAAATAATAAGTTTTGCTGATTGGGAAAAAGAATATAAACGAGCAAAAGAATTGGTAGCTCGGCAAAGACCTAAGCCTATTAAGTTGGACGGTGCAAAAGTAGCACAGGGAACTGTAATATTTAGGTCGGTAGTTGGTACTACTCCTTTATTAGCTTGCTTAGTACCATCGGGTAAGGAATGGAAGTTAATAGGACTTCCGGTTAAAGTGCCAGAGTATGACCTTGCGAGGTATGTAGTAGGTAATCTCAGTCCGAATCAAGCTATTGCTTATCTGCATAGGGAAATTGACAGACTCAAAAATCAAAACAAGGTAAATAGTCTAAAGCTTATTGCTAGGCTAGAAAACCTATTAATTCAGGTAGTAAAAGGGAAAAAGTTAAATCCCGAGAGTTTGCGAGAATCTACTGTAATAATCAGGAAATATTTAGACAAAGCAGAGTTTAAGCATAATTCCTTGTATACGGATAACTACTATAGGAGTCACACGTTAGGAGATGTTTCCTTTATTCAAGAATTAGAGACTAAAAAATTAACATACACGTTTATTTGGGGGAGTGAGAATGCCACGCGACAATCAGAAGTACCTAGTGTTATTAAATGGCTTAAGAGGGTTCCAACTAGCTTAGGAAAAAAGTTTCCTTTTACTTTTCCGAGCTTTGAAGAAATCCGGGATTATGTACGAAGTATCTTTAAATTTGAAAACGTGGAGCTAATCATCAAGGAAGAGAGAGGAATTTACATTGAGATATACTATGAAGGGAGGTTACAGGCTAGACAGCGTTTAGATATTACAAGTCCGATAGCAAAGGACAGAATAGGGGGCCAGGTTCCTACTAAAGTATCTACATCGATCCAATATGTGGGAGATGGTGAGTTCTACAGTTTGTTAAGGTGTACGAGTGCAGATCGGCAATTAGTGCGGGAAGCTAAAAGCCAACTTGAAAAAATAGTGCAAAAGTTTCTAGCTGCTAACCCGGCAAGATTTACGGTCCAAAACAAAGTATCAATGCCTACCTCAGTAGCAGATATTTGTGGATTTGGTTCTACCAGTAAGGGAATCAATCAGGTTATCAAGACGTTTAAAAAGTTTGTAACCCCATTTACTATTCACTCAGAAGTAGACCAAGGAAAACTGATTAATCTGCTAACGTTAGAAACGTATAACGAGCATGATGCTAATGAGTTGCTAGACTCCCTTATCCGAGGCTGGAAATACTGGGAAAAAAGCAAGGATGAAAAAATAGAGCTAGGGGGGCAACTATTCCATAATCCCGATCCGGGTAAGTTAATGTTGGGGGTTCACAATTTACTAGATGAACAACCACATTTAGACACTTTAGTTTGGGGGGACTTGATTGATGTATTCTACCAGCTATCAGGCTTATCAATCGGGTTTAAATGTTCTAAGGGTGTTGTATTAACCCCTTGGACTTTATATACCGATGATGTTAGCCGATGGGAACATAGAATCAAAATTCAACTTCTCTCTATTCTTAAAGATGGGGATAACACCAGAACCCTGGGAATTCAAGCACTACTACAGCAGGACATTAAGAGTTTTAAAAAGACTCTAGACAAAATGCAGCCTGGATGGTTGAGTAACAATGCACATATTTCTAAACACTTAGAGGCTTTAGAGGACTGCTTACGGACTGCTAAAAAGTTACGCGGTCAAGACTAAGCCTTTTAGCTAGGGTATATGTGGTAGTCTATCCTAGCTCTTTCTTTACAGGTATCTGTAAAGGTAGCTACTAAACTATAATACCTTAACTAGCATCACTTACTAGAAAAATGTAAACACTCACAAAAAAAGGACAGATACCATGCCTCCTAGAAGTCAAAACCTATCTTTTACTGCTGAATTTATAGAAGAAATTTGCCTCGAACTCTTCGCAGCAACCTGCACAGAAAAGATTGATAAAAAGAGCGGAAAAGAAGTAAAGACATACAAGAAAGTTAAAAACGCAAAAGTCGAAATTATCTCTGTTTCATTGGTAAAAAGTGAGAAAGGTCAACAACTACTGTTTGATTATCAATCTGCGGAGGGAATACGGAGGACAGTATCAACCTTTAACTTCATGTCAGATTTTACACTGGCATGGGATGTTACCCCGGAATGGTCGGATCTTAAGTACCGAATCCATAAGCCTTTAAACTCGAATTTCTCACCAATAGAAAGCTATGCTTTGCACAATCTGTTCTGCCAGTGGTTTCAATCCGATGCCTTTGTGCAACACATAACAGTCCTTTCAGACCAAGGGGTTTATGCTCCTGAGCTTATCAAGTTGTTGCTTTTATTTATCGCCTATCAGCAAGAGCGATCTTCTAATGCTGTAGAGTTGGGCAGATATTCCCCAACAATGGAGATTGATCTAGACCGTGTGGTGGTTATCTTTAAGGAATACATTAAGGAATACATTTCAGGTCTTTCTGAGGACTTTGTACACTTAGAGAAACACTACAACGTTAGCCAGTTTACACTATCCGCAGCAGCAACACGAGAGATTGAATCTATACAGGTAACTCCTTCTACTCCTGATGTGTAAGTAGTCGAGCCCACGCCACGCCCTACTAATGAACCCTTACCCTACTAGATAGCCAACCAGCTCTAAATCCCTATCTAGCTTAGCTTTACTTCGCACTTTTTATATACTACTAAGATAGGACTTTATATCAGAAAGCCGAGCTTTAAGAGCTTAGTTGGGTATGGGGTTCTAGACCCACTTCATACCTAAAAATAAGACCAAGGCTCGAAGTCTCATCGAGCCTTGGTCTTATCCGTAAAGCTGGTGACAGGATTTGAACCTGCGACAGGCTGATTACAAATCAGCTACTCTACCAACTGAGTTACACCAGCAGTGAAACTTAATATAGCAAACTTATAGTCATTAGCGCAACCCCCCCAGCCATTTTTTTTTCAAATTCGCTCAAAACCCCTCCCCGTAACGGCCAAACCGAAATTGTCTGCCCACTGCCAATTAACTAATCGCAGCGCCAAATCTTAATCGTCTGATCCGCACTGCCGCTGGCGAGCAAATTGCCCGAAGGTGCGATCGCCACCGAGTACACAGTACCCGAATGTCCCTTAAGAGCGCTCAACAACTCCCCCGTCTGCAAATTCCAAATATTAATCGTATTCTCATCGCACCCACTCACCAAAGTCAAACCGTCCCGACTGATAGCAACCGACTCGCCCCGACTCACATAATTCTGCAAAATATGCACCGCCTCATTCGTTCCTAAATTCGTTTCACCCTTTCCCCTTCCAGAATTAGTATTTAAAATCCGCAACAAACTGCCCGTGTGCAAATTCCGCAGCTTAATCGTATAATCATTGCTCACGCTAGCAAGAATCTGACCGTCCGGCGCGATCGCCACAGAATTCACCCCAACATTCAACCCCGAAAGAGTCCGCAGCAAATTGCCGCTTTCCACATCCCAAACCTTGCTCGTTGCATCCGAACTGCCACTCGCCAATATTTTACCGTCCGGGCTAAAAACCACCGCATTCACATTGTCAGAATGACCCCTCAAAGTCCGCAGCAACTCACCACTCCGCAAATTCCACAGCTTAATCGTATTATCAGCCCCGCCACAGCTAGCAATTACCTGGCGCTTCGGGTTAATCGCCACCGAATTCACCTCCATAGAATGTCCCGGAAAAGTACACAGCAAATCACCGTTGTGCAAATTCCAAAACTTAATTGTTTCGTCCGAACTGCCGCTGACCAACATTTTTCCGTCATAGCTAATCGCAACCGAATTTACGCGATCGGAATGTCCCGTCAGAGTGCCAATTAATTCCGCTGTTTCTAAATTCCAAATCTTAATAGTTTTATCCCAACTACCGCTAGCCAGAATTTTGCCGTCAGGGCTAATCGCCAGAGAATTCACAAACGATAAATGTCCTGGCAGCGTATATACACACCGCCATTTCTGATGTTTTAATTTGTGAGCTAATTCCTTCACCCGCTTAGATGCCGCCTCAGCTTCCTCTCTGCGTTTGAGTTCAGCTTCCTCCAAACGCTGGCGTTCCGCCTTAGCTTTCGCCTCTCGAAGCGCCAGCCGCCGCATCTCTCCCTTATAGACTATTCGCTGCTGCTCCTGAATTTCTTTAAGAGTTTCAATATACGGTTGTGCCCAATCTTTAGAAAACCATTCCTGAGCAAATTCCGCCTCTAATTTAAATAACTGAGGTTCGTGAGTAAAATCGATATTTAAATAATACAAATCAGCTAAAAAAGCCGCCAATAACTTGTGAATAGTCACAATTATTTGCCGAATAATCCGCAGGCTCAGTTTTTCATCTTTCCCCTGCGCTTCCAACTGGTGATAAACCTCTTCCCAATTCCAAGGCTGCATCGCCACTAGAGAAACGCTCTGATTTATGATTCCCCAAAAACCGACATGAAAATTAACTTCATAATCGCTGATATCGCTGTACAGTATAGCTGTAGGTACGGGAGACAAAACACTCTGCAACCGCTCGACATCAATATCAGAAATCGATTTTTTGAAATAGTCTCCGTAAAATTGAACCGGACACACCTCTCCGTGCTGGGGGTAGTGCTGATTCAAAAAAGCTCTTAACTTAGCCGGCAGCTCGATATTTAGATTGTGGCGAAACGAATCCGGGCAATCTTCGCTAATTTTTGCGGGAGCAACTAACAGCAGCAATCGGTGCTGCTGCTGCTGCAAAATCTGTTCAGTTTCCTGCCTGCTCAAATTAGAAAACCAGTTGTCCCTGTCCCAAATCGTTTGAATTTCGCTCAGCTTAACTCGAATTGCTTCTGATTGAAACTCTCGCATTAAGTCGCGGCAAAGCCGGCTAATTGCCCGCTTATCTCTCAATTCTTGTGCCTTAATTCGATTAACACGTTCTTCCTTTGCCCATTCTTCTGCGCCGGCGAGGGCGATTAATTGTTGTTCTCTGGCCTGCTGCCGCTGCAAATATCTCATTTGTGCTTTAATCCAGCGGGGGTCTTTTTTGATTTGCTGGTTCAAAGCTGAAGAACCCGACGGCTCAATTTCTGCATAGCGTTCGTTGACAGCGCTTGCTCCCAATCTTTCTCCCAATTCAGAGGCTACAGGCTTCAACAGTTCAATTAGGGTGTCTGAGACAGGGCGGGGTAAGGACATACCAGTTAAAACTTTTTCTTACTTAAGGGCGATCGCGCGAGTCAGACATATCCCCCTGGGGCGGGGACTCTTGGCAGGGCTATTACATTTGAGCGATCGGCCGATGGTAATCGTAGGGCGTATCGTGCAGCCGCGCAAGTTGAGCACCTTAACTCAATAATAGTATTTATACGCTTTACATTTTACCCCAAATCTGAATCGAAAGCACCCAGGGAAAAGACATCAGAATATGCGATCGACCCTGAGTTCCCCCAATTCATTTTTTTTGTTGCCATTTGACTCGCTCTTGTCTATAATCGTACTTCACAACCATAATTACGGTATTCCGACCCAATAACCGTACTTTTTCTAGAGGAACAAATATAATGAGTCCGTGGCAACGCCTAAATCAACACCTTCACTGGCCGCAACAGCCATCAGCCAGCACAAATCAATCATTTACTGCCCTCAAAAGATTTGTGTCGCTATTTTTAGTCGGAATAACTTTAAGTCTGGCCGTTGCATCCTGCGGCCAGGGAAGCACCAACAACCCCGCAGCCACTCCAGGCGGTGCTAGCCCAGCAGCCAACAAAGGCAACGTAGAATTAACCCTAGTATCCTTCGCCGTCACCAAAGCCGCCCACGAAGCGATAATTCCCAAATTCGTAGAACAGTGGCAAAAAGAAAAGGGTCAAACCGTCACTTTCAACCAAAGCTACGGCGGTTCCGGTTCCCAAACTCGGGCCGTAATTGACGGTTTAGAAGCAGACATCGTACACCTAGCCCTCGCCCTCGACACTGCAAAAATCGAAAAAGCCGGACTAATTCAACCTGGGTGGGAAAAAGAAGTTCCCAACGAAGGCATAGTCAGTAAATCCGTAGGAGCAATAGTTACCCGCGAAGGCAATCCCAAAAACATCAAAACCTGGGAAGATTTAAGCCAAGACGGAGTAAAAGTGATTACTGCCGATCCCAAAACATCAGGCGTTGCCCGTTGGAATTTCCTCGCACTTTGGGGATCGGTTGTTAAAACCGGAGGAGACGAAACCAAAGCATTAGACTTGACTAGCAAAGTCTACAAAAACGTCCCGATTCTGACTAAAGATGCCCGCGAAGCCACTGATGTATTTTTCAAACAAGGGCAAGGCGACGCCTTAATTAACTACGAAAACGAGATTTTTCTGGCAGGTGAGAAAGGCGAAAAACCGACTTATACTATTCCCGAAGTCAATGTTTCGATCGACAATCCGATTGCCATTGTCGATAAAAACGTTGATAAACACGGCACTCGCGAAGTCGCCGAAGCATTTGTCAAGTTTCTCTACACCCCAGAAGCTCAGCGAGAATTTGCCAAAGTAGGCTTCCGCCCAGTAGATGCGACAGTAGCCGCGGAACCAGAATTTGTCAAAAAATATGCCCCCATCAAAACCCTATTTACAGCTCAAGACTTAGGAGGTTGGGGAGATATTCAGCAGAAATTCTTCGATGACGGAGCTGTTTTTGACAAAATCCAAGGTTCAATTAAACAGTAAAAAAACAGAAGGCTCAGATCCCCGACAACTGCGAGGAAGTCGGGGATCTAAAAGATTCACTATTCTTGGCAAATCCAAACTATTAACTTATGGCTGTATCATCTCCAACCAGCAACCCTGAATCTCCCATCGAAAATATCAAAAGGGCGATCGGCAAAATCACATTACCTTGGGGAATCACCCTAGGCTACCTCAGCTTAATGCTATTGCTCCCAGTTGCAGCAATGCTGCTGAAAGCCAGCACAGCCAACCCCGCCGAATTTTGGGCAATTGCCACCAGTCCGATCGCCCTTTCCGCCTACGATGTCACCTTCGTTACGGCATTAATTGCGGCATTAATTAACGGAGTATTTGGCACATTAATTGCCTGGGTATTAGTCCGCTACGACTTTCCCTTAAAACGGGTTGTCGATGCAGCAGTTGATTTACCTTTTGCACTACCAACCTCCGTCGCGGGTTTAACTCTCGCCACAGTTTACAGCGATAACGGCTGGATCGGCGGGCTGTTTGCACCCTTGGGAATCAAGATCTCATTTACTCGCTTGGGCGTAGGAATAGCCATGATCTTTATTTCCTTGCCCTTTATCGTGCGGACTGTACAGCCAGTTTTAAACGAGATGGAAAAAGACATCGAAGAAGCAGCTTGGTGCTTGGGTGCTTCTCAATTTCAAACCTTCTGGCGAGTAGTTTTACCGCCGCTGTTCCCGTCTATTTTAACCGGAGTTGCCCTCGGGTTTTCGCGAGCGGTTGGCGAGTATGGCTCTACTGTAATTGTAGCTTCTAACATACCCTTCAAAGATTTAATCGCGCCCGTATTAATTTTTCAAAGATTGGAACAGTACGACTATGCAGGAGCCACAGTTATCGGCACTATCCTGTTAGGTATTTCGCTGACCATGCTGTTCGCAATTAATCTCTTACAAGCATGGAGAAGACGCTATGACGGCTAATATCAATTCATCCGCTGATTACAAATTTCCGCCTGCGGGTTCTAGTCGGAGTCAGGAGAAAGCCTGGGTAAAACCCACTTTAATCGGAATTGCGAGCGGCTATCTTGCTCTCGTCTTATTTATCCCCATGCTCAACGTTTTTTACCAAGCTTTCCGAAAAGGATTTGAGCCATTTTTTTCTAACTTAACCTCGCCCGATTTTCTGCACGCAGCGCAACTTACCCTGGTGATTTCTCTGATTGTCGTGCCTGTAAATACAGTCTTCGGTTTGTGTGCAGCCTGGGTAATTGGCCGCAATAAATTTCGGGGGCGCACGCTATTAATCAGCATTTTAGACGTGCCGTTTGCCATATCTCCCGTAGTTGCAGGTTTAATGATTGTACTGCTTTACGGTCGGGTAGGATGGTTCGGGCCCTGGCTAGATGCGGCTAATATCAAAGTTATTTTTGCCTTCCCTGGAATGGTGCTGGCTACTGCTTTTGTTACCTTGCCTTTTGTAGCCCGCGAAGTAATTCCTGTTTTGGAAGAAGTGGGTACAGATCAAGAAGAGGCGGCGAAAACTTTGGGAGCAAATGACTGGCAAATTTTCTGGAATGTCACGCTTCCCAGTATTCGCTGGGGATTGCTTTACGGAGTAATTTTGACCAATGCTAGAGCAATGGGAGAATTTGGAGCCGTCTCTGTGGTGTCGGGAAATATTGCTAAAAAAACCCAAACTTTGCCTTTGTTTGTAGAGGATGCTTACAAGCAGTACGCGACGCAAGCCGCATTTTCAGCGGCGGTAATTCTAGGTTTTTTAGGAGTTATTACCCTCGTGCTTAAGGAGATTTTGGAACGAAAAACTAGCATTAAGGAGGTTGAAGAATAATCATCAGTCATTAGGCTGTAGGGTACGAAGTTGTTAGTCATTAGTAGGGTGCGGATCTATCGACAATCTGCTTGGAAGCTGGAAAATATCGCAGCTTTGCACCCTACAAGATATTGGTGCAAAATGTAAACTGAAACAAACATTAGGAGGCCCAAATGTTAGCTCACAACACTAGCGAATCTGAATTTGAGGCGAGCGGCAATTTTCACAGAACCCAAGAATCAGATATTCCCCAATCTGATAGTGCTGACAGCAGACCAACTCAAACCCGCATTCGCATTCGAGTTCCCAAAGAGTACCATCAGGAACCTGTGATATCTAACCTGATTTCTGAATACGGTTTGACGGTGAATTTTAATGCCGCTTTGTTGGGTGTCAAAACTTTAGATGACGGTTGGTTTGACTTGGAACTTAACGGTACAAGTAAACAGATTGAAACAGCTCTAATTTATCTCAATGATTTAGATGTGGAAATCTGGAGCAATTCCAATAATCCCGATGAAGAAAGTTGGTAATTAGTGAGTCTTGCACGCACCAACCTGGAAGAGTTAATATTCTAGACTGACAGGCAGAATTTTCTTTATTCTAGCCGGTTTATTGAGTCTAATAGCCTCCAGGAATGTTAGTCATGAGTCCGCATATCTCTTCCTGTAAAATTACCGTTATCACGCTTCTAGTGAGGAATGCAAGTCCTCATAAAACTCAGAGGACTTGTATTCCTTACTACCAAGCAATTTGATTGCGGTTGTTAGATCGCACATACATATCATTCAGCAGCCAACCACTACCAAATAATATCAGCTTACAGCTAATAACCGTGATTGATAACTCTTGACTCACAAATATCGATCGCCATCGGTTAATTATTTGCTTGACAATTTTTATAAAATATGGTATTTTACCCATCTCGGGTATAGCATAAAACAGCGCGCAAGTTTTGTCCAACTTTTGGGGAAACAGCCGGAACAATATTCCCCTTTAAAACTTCTCAACCATCAAACTAACTCTGTTAGGGCAGGGCAGCATAAAAAAACGTTTTTGTCAATATTTAATTTAGGTGAAAGTTGGGGGCGATCCTCTTCGAGGGCTTCGCCAACGACTCTCATCCGCATTCACCGGAAAAAGCTCGATCGCTGCTGCGGTTGGTTTGTGATATGAATTTGATGTGTGCGTGTACCAGGAGGATTTGAACGTGGAACTCTATACAGAACCGAAACACCAGATAGTTTTTGCAGATTCACAAGTTAAAGATTGCAAAAGTTTAACAGAAACGGTCAATCCCGATACAGAAATTGTTATTCTGAAAGCCGATCGCGACGGCATCGAGCAAATCGCCGAAACACTTAAACAGCGGCCAAACATTGCAGCCGTCCACATTTTGTCTCACGGCGCAGCAGCCAGCTTGCAACTGGGAGCAACAGAACTAAATCTCAGCAACATTGAAAGCTACCGCAATTATTTAGAAACATGGTTTGCTTTGCCAGCAGCCGAGGCAAACTCTAACTCTCCAATTACAGCTAAACCCGAAATTCTGCTTTACGGTTGCAACGTCGCGGCCACAGAAGCAGGTGTGGCTTTCGTCCAAAGGCTGAGCCAGCTCACGGGAGCAAATATTGCCGCTTCCGATAACTTGACTGGGAATGCTGCGTTGGGTGGAGACTGGGAACTCGAAGTAACTACGGGAAACATTGAAACACCTTTGGCATTTTCTGCAGAGGCGAGGGAAGCTTACAGTGCAGTTTTAGTCGCCACATTTGGGGAACTGCGCGATAAGATTCTGGTGGCAAATGTTTTGACCGACACCGACACGATTGCCATCACTGGCGACATCACCTTAGCCGCCGGAGAGGTTCTGCCCAGAATCACTAACCCCATCACCTTGACCGGTGGCGGTTTCACCCTAAATCTCAACACTAACCGGGGCTTCTCTGTAGACAGCGGTGCTGCTGTCAGCATTTCTAACCTGACAATTGCCAACGGTAGCGCTGTGGGTGGTGCCGGTACAGCCGGCGGTGGCGGTGGGGCCGGCATGGGAGGCGCACTATTTATCAACAACGGCGTTGTCACAGTCAACAGCGTGACGTTTACTGGCAACACCGCTACAGGAGGCGCCGGGGCAGCCGCAGCGGTAGCCCCAGCCCCAGCCGGTGCTGGTGGCAGCGCTGATTTCGGCACCCTCTTCGGTGGCACTGCTGGCTTCAACTTCACAACTGCGGGCGGTCCAGGTGCTGCTGGTACTGCTACTGCACCCAACGCTGGTAGTGGTGGCGCTGGCGTTAACAATACTTTTGGAGCGGGCGTTCCCGGCGGCCAAGGCGGTCCGGGCGGTCTCGGTGGCAGCACTACCTTCGCAGGCGGTACTGGCGGCGCAGGCGGCGCAGGCGGTAGCGGTGCGGGAGGCGTCCTCGGCGGTGGGGGCGGTGCTGGCGGTGCTGGCGGTGCTGGCGGTGCTGGAGTTGTTGGCAACGGCGCTGGCGGCGCTGGCGGTGCAGGCGGTGCTGGTGGCTTTGGTGGCGGTGGCGGCGCTGGTGGTTTTGGAGGTACGGCTACTGCCCCTGCTGCGGTCGGTGCGATCGGCAATGGCGGCGCTGGGGGCTTCGGTGGCGGAGGTGGCAGCGGTACAGTAGGCGGAGCCAGCACGCCCCTCGGAGCTTTCGCCCCGGGCGGCGCCGGCAGCACCGCCGGTGGCGGCGGCGGTGCTGGTTTGGGAGGCGCAATTTTTGTTAATACTGGTAGTTTGACCCTGAACAACAGCACTTTGTTCAACAACACAGCAACCGGAGGCGCGGCGGGCGGTGCGGGGGCGACACCGGGCCAGGGCGCGGGGGCCGCGATTTTTGTCAACAGCGGCGCTACAGCAACTCTGACTAACAACACCATCACTGCTAACACTGCGACTGCAACTGCTCCTGCTCTTGCTGTGGGCGGGGGTATTGCTACTAACGGCGGTACTGTGAATGTCCTAAATTCGATCGTCGCCGGGAATTTGGGCGGCGCGAATCCTGACGTGTTTGGGACATTCACCGCCACCAGTATCAACAATTTGATCGGGAATGTTGCTGGCAGCAATTTACCTGTCGCCCAGCAACTGACCGTTCCTCTAGCAAATGTCATCGCCCCTACCGCAGGATTGAACCAGGCTACAGGCGTTCCCGTGACTTATGCTTTGGCTGACAGCACTGCGACTCCTAATCCGGCGATCGATACTGGGGATGCCACGGCTGCGGCTGCTGCGGGCGCGACTGACCAGCGGGGTGCTGGCTTTCCCCGGACGATCGGCACTGCTGTTGATATCGGTGCTTATGAATACGGCCCGATCGTCACAGGGGTTAAATTCAACGACCTTAACGGGGATAGCCTGCAAGGTGCCGCAGCGACTGAACCAGGTCTTCCGGGCTGGGTGATTTCTGTAGGCACGAAGAGCACTACTACCGCAGCCGACGGCACTTACATCCTCCGCGACGTAAAAACCGATACTCCGATTACAGAAGCGCCCCCCGCTGGAACGCCTGCGACTGCTTGGGTGCAGACTCTCGGCCCGACTCCGGCAAATACGGGTATTGTTAATGTCACGGGTGCCAACTTCGGTAATTTCCAGAAAACATCGATCGCGGGCAAAACCTACACCGATCTCGCGGGCAACGGCTTCACGCCCGACGACACCGTATTAAACGGCGTCACGGTCAACCTCTACAAAGACACCAACGCCAACGGTACGCTAGAAGTCGCCACAGATACTGTTGTCGGCACTGCACAAACCACTGCAGGAGCCGGAGATTACACATTCGCGGATATCGGCCCTGGCAATTACCTGATACAAGCCACGGCCCCAGCCAACTCCAGCATCTCTTTCCCCGCTGCCGCAATTCTCGTTAGCGCCCAAAGCGGTACTCCCGTCACCGCCCAAAACTTCGGCGTTTTCCAAAACATCACCGTCAGCGGCACCAAATTCACCGACCTCACAGGCAACGGCTTCTCTGCTGATGACACGCCGCTCAACGGCACCACGGTTCGCTTGTTCAAAGATACTAACAATAACAGCACTTTAGATACAGGCGACGCGGAAATCGCCTCTCAAGTTACCGGGACAGCACCAGCGGCTGCTGGGACGTATAGTTTTGCCAACGTCGGCTCCGGTAGGCACTTTGTGAGAGAAGATGTGCCAACTGGTTTCTCACAAACCGCCGGCCCGGCTTTTTATACAATTAACCCGGTCAGCGGCACAAACATTACGGCTCAAGACTTCGGCAACCTCCAGTTGGGCAAAATCAGCGGGATCAAATTTAATGACCTCAACAAAAATGGCATCCAAGATGCGCCAGCAGAACAACCGCTAGGAGGCTGGAGAATCTACGTAG
Source organism: Microcoleus sp. B3-D2 (assembly GCF_036705345.1). Classification (NCBI taxonomy): domain Bacteria; kingdom Bacillati; phylum Cyanobacteriota; class Cyanophyceae; order Oscillatoriales; family Microcoleaceae; genus Microcoleus; species Microcoleus sp. B3-D2. The sequence goes on along the minus strand of NZ_JAUBUG010000028.1, from coordinate 18,172 downwards.
ATGCCAACAATAACGGCACCTTCGATGCTGATGAAGAAAGCGAAATCACGGATGCTACGGGTCAGTATGAGATCGACGACCTTACAGCCGGCACTTATACAGTGCGGGAAGTGCCACAAACTGGCTGGACGCAAACTGTACCCCCCGTCAACCCAGCCACGCCTACCCTTTCAGGCGCGTTTACGATCGCCGTCACCAGCGGTACCGACTCCCAAAACAACAACTTCGGCAACTTCAAGCCCAACTCGATTAGTGGTCTGAAGTTCAATGACCTCAACAAAAATGCCATCCAAGATGCGCCAGCAGAAACAGGACTACCCAACTGGCAATTCTTCCTCGATACCAACGATAACGGCACTCTCGACACCGGGGAACCGAACACCCTCACCGATGCAGCCGGCAACTACAAATTCTCCGATTTGTCAGCCGGAACCTATAAGGTGCGGGAAGTCTTGCAGCCTACTTGGACGCAAACTACCCCCAACCCGGCCGACATCACTGTCACTAGCGGTCAAGACATCGCTAACATCAACTTCGGTAACTTCCAGTCGAGCACAATCAGCGGTCAAAAATTCAATGACCTCAACAACAACGGCGTTAAGGATGCCGGAGAATTGGGGCTAGCTAACTGGCAAATATTTCTCGACAGTATCAATCCGGATGGATTGTTTCAGCAGGGCGAACCAACTACCATCACCGATGCAGCGGGCAACTACACTCTCCGAGATATACCCGCAGGTACTTACCAGGTAAGGGAAGTCCCGCAAAACGGCTGGACGCAGACGACCCCCAACCCCGCCCCCGTTACTGTTAATCCTCCAAATAACATCACGGGCATTGACTTCGGCAACTTTTTGCCCCAACCCGGCGCGATCCGAGGTCTGAAGTTCCAAGACACCAACAACAATGGTACTCAGGATGCTGGAGAACCGGGTTTACCCAATTTCCAAATTCAGTTAACCAATGTCGTAGCTGGAACTGCTCCTGCTCCTGTTACTACTACCACAGACAACAGCGGCAACTACCTGTTCGCGAACCTAACGCCGGGAACCTACCGCGTCCGGGAGGTCAACCAAACTGGGTTTACCCAAAGCACACCCGAACCCGCCGACATCACCCTAACTTCGGGTGCTATTGTCAGCGGCATCAACTTCGGGAACTTCCCGACGCCGACTCCGACGCCGACGCCGACACCTGCACCCACACCTGCACCCACACCGCCGACATCGCCTGCACCGACACCGACGCCTGCACCTGTACCGACGCCGACACCTGCACCTGTACCGACGCCGACGCCTGCACCTGTACCGACGCCGACACCTGCACCTGTACCGACGCCGACTCCTGCACCTGTACCGACAGATTTGGTTTGCCCTGAGAACTTCCCCAGGATCGCTACTCCGAATGAGCCCGGCACTCCTTCAGCGGGTAATGTGATCAACGGCCCTAACGGCGACGATACGATCGTCGGTAGTGTGGGCAATGACTCTATCTTGGGGTTGATCGGCAACGATTTGATCTTTGGTCGAGGGGGCGGCGACTACATCAATGGCAATACGGCCAACGATACTGTCTACGGAGGCATCGATAGCGATACTCTCTTCGGTGGCAAAGGCTTTGACCTGATTTTTGGCGATCGCGGTAACGATACGATTTATGGCAATCGTGGCAACGACTCTCTCTCTGGTGACGAAGGCAATGACGTATTGTACGGCGGCAAAGCCGATGACGTAATTTTGGGAGGCGCTGGCGATGACGTGCTAATTGGCGATCAAGGCAATGACACTCTCTGCGGCGGCGAGGGTAACAATACCTTAATTGGCGGCAGTGGCGATGATTGGCTCTTTGGTGACACCGGCGATAACTTGCTCTTTGGTGGCATTGGCAGCGATACCCTCGTCGGCGGCATTGGCAGCAATGGCTTTGTCTTGTCAGCGAGCGGAGGAATTGACACCATTATCAACTTCACCCAAGGAGTGGATTCGATCGAGTTGGTGGGAGGCTTGGACTTCAATCAACTGTCATTGACCGAAACTAATGGCTCGACGGCGATCGGGCTTGCTAACAGCGACCAGATTTTGGCTATAGTGACGGGCGTGCAGCCGAGCCAGTTATCAGCTCAGAGTTTTAGCTTGTTGGTTTAGTCCGCAGATCGAACTCGGCAGTTGCAACCGATCCTACACTTGCCAGTCGTCCCAGCAGAGAGGGACTACCCGAAAGCTGAGCCTCTAAACCCATGTTTAGAGGCTCTGCCAAAGAAGGGGAACGAATTCCGTTCCCCTTCTTTGATCAAATTTGTTCGAGATACTTTAGCAAGTCTGCCATTTCTTGCGGACTCGGCTGAAACTGGGGCATTGGTGGGGTTTGCCCGCTGGTGACTTGCCGGATCAGATCGAATTCGGATTTGCGCTCGGACACTCCGTGCAAGTTGGGCCCGACTTGACTTTCTGAAACCGATGTGTGACACCCCGCACAGTTCATTTGAAAGATGGCGGAACCCTGAAACGGGTTGCCCGTCAGGGATAGTACGCTTTTGACGTAAGGATCGGCGACTTTAAACTGACGAATTGTCATACTCGCCAACATGATGGCAACCAACACCGCTAGCGCAAATATGGCAAGTCGCTCGATCGGGTTTTTAATTTCATTCCTGGCAAGTTGGTTATTCAAAGGAGTTCAATTAAAAATAGTATCTACAAGAAAATTTATTTCTCATAACATAGCTTAATCGTTCGCAGCGGGGAGAGCAAGCTCTGAGACCCACGGAAGGCTGCTTTTGGGAAAATTCATCTGTATAAGTGCTGGTAATATTAAAAATAGGTTGTTAAATCTTAACGTTAAGGAGCTCTCATGGTAGAACCGCTACTTTCAGGTATTGTTCTGGGTCTAATCTTTGTTACTCTGGCGGGGCTGTTTTTTGCGGCTTATCAGCAGTACAAGCGCGGCGATCAGTTGGGTATCAATAAGTAAAAGGGGCTACAGTCCCTCACTCAGGCTGTCAGGGGGAGGGGGAAGTGGGAATTGGGCATGGGGCATGGGGCATTAATCTACCTACTGACTTCTTCCTTCTTCCCTCTTCCCTCTTCCCTCTTCCTTCTTCCTTCTTCCCTCTTCCCTCTTCCTTCTTCCTTCTTCCCTCTTCCTTCTTCCCTCTTCCCTCTTCCTTCTTCCTTCTTCCCTCTTCCTTCTTCCCTCTTCCCTCTTCCTTCTTCCTTCTTCCTTCTTCCTTCTTCCCTCTTCCCTCTTCCTTCTTCCTTCGTTAAAGATATCGATCGAGAATAGCAGCAGTTTGCAGCCCTGTTTTTTCCCAGCTAAATTGTTTTGCTCTGGCTAAACCGAGCTCCCGCAAGTGCGATCGAACTTTGGCATCGACTGCAAGCTCTTGCATAGCAGAGGCAATTTCCTCGACGCTGTAGGGATTGACTAATAATGCTGCACCCCCCGCCACTTCGGGCATTGAAGACAGGTTAGAGGTGATGACAGGAGTGCCACAGCCCATTGCTTCTAGCACCGGGAGGCCGAATCCTTCCCAAAGACTGGGGAAAACCAGCGCGATCGCTTGGTTGATGACTTTGGGCAAGTCGGCTGCGGGGAGGTAATCTAAAAATTTTACTCGCTCGACCAATCCCAATTCTTGAACCTGCGCCTTCAGCAGTGGCGTATAGCGTTTGTCTTCCGAACCTGCTATCCACAATTCGTACTCGGAATTATGATGCAAAGCAGCAAATGCTGCTACAACTCGCTGCACGTTTTTATACGGATTGTGGCGACCGATATAAAGAAAATAATTGCTTGTTGGTAAGTCTAAAAAACGGAAAAAACTGGTATCGTATCCGGGGAAAATTGGCGTAATTAAATTAGTAGGAATATTGCAAAAATTAGCGATATCTTTGGCTGTTGATTCTGAGTCGCAAATGACGTGTTGAGCCTGCCGCAGCACTTGGGGAATGTAGTAGCGGTGATAAGGTGTCAGAGGATCGAAGCGCCGGGGAAATCGCAGCGCTATTAAGTCATGTACTGTAATTATATAGCGGCAACCTGCAAATAAAGGAGCTTCGGGAATTGGGGAAAATAACAGGTTAGATTTTAGCTGTTTGTAAATTTTGGGAAGTTTGGTTTGTGTCCACAACAATCGGTTGATGTGTCCTTTGGTTCCTTGTTCTGGTGTTAGATTGGCGGGGATTTGGTAGCAGTTGCTATTGGGAAAATTTTTGGCTGTTAGTAATGTGGGATTGAGGGATTTTAGGTGGGGAAATAGGTTGTTGGCGTAGATGGCTAAGCCGGTTGGTTTGGAAATTAGGAAGGAGAGGTTGATTAGTAAATTAGATTGGGGATTGGGCATGGGATAATATGTAGATTGCGGTTTTTTGCTGGGATTTTTTTAACCGCAGAGGGCGCAGAGGACGCAGAGAGGAGAAAGGAAGAGAGGGAAGATTTAAAGATATTGCTGTAATATGTTGGCGGTTGCTTTTCCGGTTTTGTGCCAGCTAAATTGAGAGGATCTGGCTAAACTCGCAGTTTTTAAGTTCGATCGCACTTTTGAATCTGTGGCTACTGTTTGCATGGCTTCGGCTATTTCTCCGACGCTGTAAGGATTGACTAATAATGCGGCATCTCCGGCTACTTCTGGCATCGATGACAGGTTCGATGTGATGACGGGTGTGCCGCAAGCCATTGCTTCTAAAATTGGTAAGCCGAATCCTTCCCAAAGTGTAGGGAAAACTAGGGAGATCGCCTGATTCATCAGTACGGGCAATTGAGAATAGGGAACGTAACCGAGAAACTTTACCAAAGATTGTAAACCTAATTCTTCAACTTGTGCTGTCAACTGCGGTGTGTAGGCATTGGGAGGCCCTGCTAGCCACAATTCGTAATTTGCGCGATCGGGCAAACTCGCAAATGCAGCAATTAATCTTTCCAAGTTTTTGTAAGGATCGTGTCTGCCGGTATAAAGAAAATAATTTTTGGCGGGCAAGTCGAGATATCTAAAATTAATATTATCGCAAGCTAGGGGAATGGCGGTCATTTTATGAAGCGGAATCTGGAAAAAGTTAGCAACATCTGCCGCCGTTGCTTGAGAATCGCAAATAATGTGTTCTGCTTGCCGCAAAACCTGCGGTATGTAGTAGCGGAAATAAGCTGTTAAACGAGAAAACCGTCGGGGAAATCGCAAAGGAATTAAATCGTGAACTGTGACGATGTAGCGGCAGCCAGAATACAAAGGTGCTTCGGGAATTGGGGAAAACATCAGGGTGGACTGCAATTTTTGGTAAATTTTTGGTAACTCAAACTGAGTCCACAGCAGCCTGTTAATTTGTCCTTTGGGGCCGCGATTCGGTGTTAGAGTTTCGGGAATTTGATAGCAAGTATAATTGTCAATTTGCTGGGAAGCAAGTAATGTGGGTTCTAGCTGTTGCAGTTGCGGGAAAAGATTAGCTGCATAAGTTCCGATTCCCGTTGGTTCAGGAGTTAAGAAGGACAAATTGATTAACAGTGAATTAGACATAATTTTAGATATCCGGCGACTGAAAGTCGCAACTACACATACAAAGTCCGCCTGCGCGGACTGAAGAAAACGGTAATAAAATTGACTTTGATATTAGTCCTATGCAAGAGGAATTTAGCTTTTGGCTAGGGGTTTTAAGCCCTGGTGGACTATTTAATTAGCCTTTAAGTTCGATCGAGCATTTGAGCTATATCGGCAGGATTTGGCAGCCGAATTGTAGCATATTCTTGGTGAATGATCTCAAAAAAACTCTTGACTTTTTCCTCAAAACGTGCAAGTCTAAAGTTCTGACTGCGCTGCTGTGCTCCAGCTTGAAGTTCTGCTAGTAAATCGGGATTAACAATTAGTTGATGTGAATGCTGGCACAGTTCCTCAACGGTATTGAACACAAAGCCCGATCGCCCATGTTCGACAATTTCCGGTTGGCCGCCGCCGTTGAAAACAATCGGAGCACAACTATTTTGCATTGCTTCTACAGTGGCCATGCCGAAATGCTCAAATCTTTGAGGATTGACTTCACCCAAACCGCAGCCGTGCCAAAATATGCTCGATCTAGCATAAAGCGATTTTACCTCGTCAAAGTCAGCATTGACTTTTAGCTCGATCGCCCTTGAATCTTGCTTCAATAAATTCTGAACAGTCTTTAAATAAGGATTTTTCGGAATGCTGCTGCCCACTAAAATTAGCCGCCATCCTTGAAGTTCTTTGGGATAATCCGCTAGCAAACTGCGGAAAGCTTTAATTAGCTCAATTTGCTTTTTGGTTCCCCCAACTTCAAACTGTCCCACAGCTAAAATGATGTTTTCTTTCGGCACTTTAACTGTGACCATTTTTACGGGCGGATAAAGCAGAAAAGTTGGCTGTAGGTTCCAGCGTTTCTCCAACCACTTAACAGTAAATTGACTGTTGGCAATAATGAAAGTGTAATTATCGACAGCAAAGTGACGGTTGCGGAAGGTATTGGGAAAGTGGCAGAAAAATACTGAGATCGGCGACAGTGGCTTGACTTTTTCCAGTTGGTTCGCGTTGATAAAAATATCGTAGTTTTTGCTTTCTCTGGCAATTTCATCAAAGGGATTTTCCATATCCTCCACGATGATGCTGGAATCGATGCACTGCATTCCGCGTTTCTCGTAAAACGCCAAGGGAATAATTTTAATTTTGCATCCTGAAAGGTTGAGCCCGTACCACGATTCTAAGTCGGAAACAGCAACTGGTTTGTTGGCGATAAAAGTAATGTCAAATTCATTTTGTAGCAGCGAGGCGATGGTAGCGACGTATTTTTGACCGCCGCCGATAAAATGCAGTCCGTGATCGTAAATGGCGATCGACATTTTGCGATCGCCCCGAACCACCTGCAATCGAGATAAAATGCGATCGACCTTCAGGCGACTGTAAATCACGGCCAACTTTTCCGACAACTGCGACAATACAGTTTCAATGATTTCTGGTTTCTGATAATCTAGAAGTTTTTTGATCGCTACAAATAAACTCTCGAAAAGCAAATCGTACTGCTTATGAGTAAAAAAATCCGAAGTATGAATTGAAGATACTAATTGCAAAGGTTCGTGTTTCGCCAAATACAAAAACCGATTGCGATTGCAGAAATACTCAGTAAGTTTGCTTCCTTTACTCGAACCCCGATACTCGTGATGGGCGATGGCGGCGGGAGTATAAAGCATTTTCCAACCGCGTTTGTGACAGCGTTTGGCAAACTCTACATCCTCAAAATACATCACAAAATCTTCATCTATCGGCCCCACATCTTCGAGACATTCCCTGCGGAAAAGCACCGCCGCCCAACAAAGCCCTTCGACTTCCCCTTCGGTATCGTACTGTCCCGAATCTTTTTCGCCAAATCCGACATCTTGCCAATAAAAATTAGGTAATTGCTGAATGCCTGCGCTGTTAATTCGCCCGTCTTTAAACAGCAATTTCCCACTGGCTGCACCTATTTTTTTGTGAGTCTCTAGGATTTTGACAAGAATATCTAACCAGCGACTGTCAAGAGTAGCATCGTTATTTAGAAATCCGATATATTGCCCTTTTGCTTCGCTGATGCCGAGGTTGAGGGCTTTAGCAAAGTTGTTGGCGGAGTTGACAAAAATGCGAACTTTTGGAAATAGTTCGCGCAGGGAATTAACGGAATCGTCTTGAGAGCAATTATCAATTACAATTAAATCTAGTTCCTGTTCGGGATACGCAAGCTTTTGTAGAGATTTTAAGCAATCTTTCGTGTGGCGTAGACCGTTATAGTTGACTATAATTAACGAGCATATTGGCAGTGTGGTCATCTTTGATGCTTTATTGTTGTCGATCGAGCAATTGAGCGGTAATCTTCTCTAAAATAGCAGTATGTTGCTGCTGCACTGCTTTAATTTGCTCTATTTCAGACTGAAAAGCTGCGAGCGCTCTTTGTTGAGTCTCAAGCTGTGCTGTAACTTCGGGAGATCCGCTGCTGAATTCGGATTTAATTTTTTTCTCTAGAGTTTGTTGATTTTCTTGCAATTTTTGCAATTGAATGCTCAGTGTTTGAACGACGCGCGTATTAGCGAAATTGTAGATAACTTGACGTTCGAGGACGGGTCTGAGCAATTTTCGGACTATTTTCCTAACGGCGATGACTGCGGAACCCAGCCGCCTTTGGTAAGAGGTAATGGGGATGTTATAAATGTCGAAACCAGCCTTTAAAAGGGCGATGTCTTCGTCATCTTCATCTCGGGCGATCGCACTATTTTCTGTTCCCAACAGCGGTGACTCAGCAATACCAATGCGCGGCTCCAAAGTTTGCCGCAATCTATCTATTATCTTTTGAGTTGGTATTTCTTCGTAGTGCAAACTTTCCTCTCCTTTAGATAACTTACTATGACTTATTATGGAACAGGCATATTTGCTGTTTCACTCATTGTAACTAATGGTGAACAGCCATCTTTGCTGTGTGAATAATTGTAAGTAATTGCGAACAGGCAAGATGCCTGTTCAAGGGCGGGCAGGATGCCCACCCCACAATAAAATTCATCTCTTGTTAAATCAGGATTATTGCTTCCGATATTGGCAATATCTCAATTTAAGCTAACTCAATTTGACTGTCATCACCAATCAGAAACCGCAGAGCTTTTGGACGAGCCGGCGCAATGGTTAGTTGAGCTCGCTGCCCGATCACGCTGTCAACAATTCGTTGGTGAATGCCAAGTATTTTCGCCCCTTGCAATATTACACTGTGTTCGATATCAGCATCAATCATCGTCACGCGATCGGCAATACTGCTGTAAGGCCCGATAAAGCAATTTTCAATGCGGCAATTTTCCCCAATTACCACTGGCCCGCGAATTGTAGAATTAATGACCTCCGTTCCTTCCCCTATTTGCACTCGCCCGATAATTTGACTTTTGGCGTCTACTTTTAATTCAGTTGAAGCTACGATACGGCTATCTAAAATGATTTGGTTTGCACTCAGCAAATCGTCTTTTTTCCCCGTATCCAGCCACCAACCCTCTAAATTGCAGGCTTCTACGTGTTTTTCCTGATTGATAAGCTGTTGAATGGCATCGGTAATTTCGAGTTCGCCCCGGGCAGAGGGTTGAATTTGATCGATCGCCTCGTGAATAGTAGGAGCAAAAAAGTAAATCCCCACCAGTGCTAAATTCGATGGCGGGACTTGTGGTTTTTCTACTAACTCCAAAACTCTTCCTTTCTCATCAACTTTTGCCACACCGAAAGCAGAGGGATTGGGAACTGGACGCAGCAAAATCAGAGCGTCTAGTTTTTGCGTGTTAAAAATCTCTAAAAACGGATCTAGCTGATTTTCAATTAAGTTATCTCCCAAATACATAATAAACGGAGAATCGCCCAAAAACGGTCTGGCAATTTTCACCGCGTGAGCGAGTCCCGCCGGCTTTTCTTGCAAGATATAAGTAATTTTTGCACCGAAGCGAGCTCCATCTCCTGTTTTCGTCTTCACCTCTTCTCCGGTTTCAGGACTAATAATAATCCCAATATCCGTAATCCCAGCCGCCACAATTCCTTCAATTCCGTACCACAGTATCGGCTTATTTGCTACAGGAACCAACTGCTTAGCACCCGTATAGGTGAGGGGACGCAAGCGTGTTCCTTTGCCGCCAGAGAGGATGAGTGCTTTCATTGGGTGAACTCTGAGTTATCCTTTAGGGTTTGCGGTGCTGGCTCGATTTGCCTGCACTTGTTCGCTCTCGTTGATTTTAAACCACCGCTACCCCACTGGCAATAGTTGTAGTGTCTTATGATACAAATGATTTATGCCGATCGAGCTTTTATAGTCCGGGACGCATAGAGTGTCAGAAACTTGGTTTTTTGCCGAATAAAGCACCTAAAAGCTGAGGTTTTTTGTCAATAAACGCGGTTTCTCAAGGTTGCGAGTGCGCCAGTCCAGATTTAATTGCGTACCGTTTTAATAGCGACCGTATCGGGCGATAAATTGACTACCACTATTGTTTTGATTTGTCAACCAAGCCCACATCTGATCCCCCAGAGAAAAATGCCACCATTCGTTAGGATGCTGCTGAAAACCCGCAGCTATCATCGCATTTTTTAAGATTTGCCTGTGACGGTGATATTGCTGTTCTGGTTCGCGAGCTCTATTACCAAAATAATCGGGATAAGAACGTTCTGATATTTCATCAATCGGAGAACCCATATTAATTTGCCGATTATTTTCGTCCACTAAAGTTATATCTAAAGCTGCACCTGTACTGTGAGGAGGAGGCGTCGCGCGATCGAGGCTCGGTACTGCCCAAAATTGATATACGTGTTCTATAATTACTTGGCGTTTGTCTTCGGAAACCGGAAATTCGCAGCCTTGAGCTAGGGCAATTTGATTGAAAGTATAATCCACCATAAATTGCTGGACTTCCACGGGTCGATAAGCGTCAAATATCAGAATTTTCCAATTTTGATATTTTTGCTGTAGCTCAGTTTGAGCGGCGATTAAACTATCTACCACTCCTTGTCGCAAATAGTAAGGCGAATCTGCTTTGCTGTTGTGATAGGGAGCACCCAACTTTTGATAAGGGTGTGGAATTTCAAAGGCAAAATGTTCTGGTGGAATAGGGACTAAAGGTTCGCCGCATTCGTCGATTGCTATTTGCTGATATGCTTTCATATCAAGGTGTTACCCTACTTTATGATTACTGATGAACTACAATACTAAGTATATGCTTTTCACTTGAGTCAGCCGCGCGGCAAATAGCAAAGCAGCTAGAATAACCTCATGTTCTAAATCGTCATAGTCATCTATAATTTCTTTAGAATTCATACCAGAACTCAATAATTCAAGAATCCACTCTACTAGATATAGGAGACCCCGCCTACAGGGTTGTCCGTGACCGATATTGGGTTCGAGTGTGATGCGCTGCAAAAGTTAGTTTTCCATATTTTAGCAGCCAATGTTGAATCTATCCTAACCTAAAGAGCGTAGCTTTCGATCAGTTTATAGTAAGGACTTTAGTGCTTTCAATCTCCACCTAAAGTCCTAAAGTCCTTACTGCCAAAAAAGCCTAACTTTGGCGGTAAGCAACTACCGCATAAAATGGATCGCCGCTTGGTATTCGCAGCATTTGCATAAAACTCGGCAAGTTAGGCTTGCGAACAATTACTTCCGGCTTGCTAAATCCGGGTATATTCGCTCCTTTGACAGAATCAAAGTAACCCTTGACTAATTCTACCCGATCGCCCTCGGAACCTTCCCGCCAAGCCGCGATCGCCTTTTGATAAAACATCCGGTTGGAAAAACTCATAATTGCTACGCCCCCCGGCTTCAAAATCCGGTGAATCTCGGCAAAAATCGCATCTGGGTGCTGCAAATACTGTACCGAAACGCAGTTGACAACCGCGTCAAATTCTGCATCCGGCAGTGGCAATTTGGGATTTGCGTTCAAATTTTGCACGAAATAATGATTCAGCCTGCGATTTTTTGCCAACTCCTCTTCATTCATGCCGTGCCCTTCGACATGGGCAAATTGCATCTCGTCGGGCAAGTGAGAAACCCAACTGCTCATCATATCAAAAATCAGAGTATTCGGTTTCAGCCGTTCCCGATATAATCCGGTGAGTTGCTCAATGAATCCATCGTCTACGTGAGTCACAAACCGGGGAGCGGAATAGAACAAATTGTCGTCGGTGTCGTCTAACTTGGTGCGTTGGTCGGGTGGAAGCAACATAAATTCTGATTGCAAACTAGATTTACTCTTTCTAGTTTAAGAACAATAAGAATTGTTAACATATCCGGCAGAAGGCGGATTCCCGGTTTTAGCCTAGCATTCGATCGCCAAAAAACCTGCTGGCCTCCTTTGGGCTGACCGCTTTTCCCTGGCTGGTGCTGCTTGTGGCCAGAAGACGGTTTGCCGACTTCCAGCATTGGCGACAAACTGCAACAGGTAGGCGGGACGCTGACAGGCGCGATCGATCGCATGGAAGAAAGAGGCCTAGTCCGCCGAGAGAGAGACAGTCGCGATGGCCGCATTTGGCGCATTTGGCTGACAGACTCCGGGAGGGAACTGCAAGACGTATTGCCCCCGCTGGTAGCTGAAATCCGAGATCGAGCTGTCGAGGGGATTTCACAAGGCCGATCGATAACTCTTTTGCCCACTGATCGATGGGGCGATCGTCAATCTTTCCTAAACCGACAAATCAATCTTTATTAGTAAAGCGCAGCAGCATCTACCTCGACTACATTACAAATAACCGTAAAATACTACACACTCTTAAAAAAAACAGTGCAACTTCCCTACACGAATAGCACCGCACCCGCCGGACAAATCGGCCGCAAATCCGTTGAAGTCTGGCAACGGGTGCCGCCGGGAACTCCGTTAATGGCGATCGTAAGTAACGATTTGTGGGTAGTTGCTAACTTCAAATAAACGCAACTGGCAAACATGAAACCAGGCCAAAAAGTAGAAATCAAATTAGATGCTTTTGGTGGTCGCAAGTTTGAGGGTCGTCTCGATAGTTTATCCCCTGCTTCTGGCGCTCATTTTTCGTTATTGCCTCCGGATAATGCGACTGGCAACTTCACGAAAGTCGTGCAACGGATTCCTGTCAAAGTTGTATTTGATGCCGAAAGCTTTAAAGGCTATGAATCGCGAATTGCACCGGGGATGTCTGTTACGGTAAATGTTGAACTGAAATAAGGGAAGAACACGGATACACGGATACACGGATGAATTTACAAGTCGGGCATTTGATTTGTTTGGGTTAAGGGCGACTAGCAGGAGAAATCCCCAACTTCTTGGAGCAGTTTGAGAAGTTTGAGCAGTCGGGGATTTTATTTGTTTCGGTTAAGGGCGATCGCCCTTGCAATATCATCTTAAAAAGTTAGGTATCTGGTAGTGAAAACGAAACCGAAATCTTGTTCACCAGCTCGAAAACGGGTTGTTGCTTTGTGATTAGTGGCGATCGATTCAAATCGGAAAAATTTTATTGCCAACAAAACAACTCTATGGTATACTAGAAGATTGTGAATATTAATCAAAAGTAAAGTAACAAGCCGGGAGAAATCAAAATGACACAGCAAACCCTGCACGGAACCAGCCGCAAAAGAAAAAGAACATCCGGTTTTCGCGCCAGAATGCGTACCGCAACCGGTCGATTGGTAATCAAAGCTCGTCGCAGCAAAGGTCGCCACCGCCTCGCAGTATAGCACTGCATCAAGGTTGAGAGGCCTCAACGATCGCCCTACGCCATGTTGCCCGAGACAAACCGACTTAAGCACCGAAAAGACTTCAGCGCCGTATACCGCAAGGGAATGCGCCGTAACTCGGCCCATTTCAGCTTAAGAGCTCTGCGTAAACCAAAAAGCGCCGAATTTGCCAAACCGACAGCCGAAAAATCCTTGCAGCCAACTCGCACAGGCATTTCCATCAGCCTGAAAGTCAGCAAACGCGCTGTAGTCCGCAACCGGATTAAGCGTCAGATTCGGGCAGCTTTGCGACAGCTATTGCCCAGATTAAAATTCGGGTGGGATTTAGTAATTGTCGTGCGTCCGATCGCACAAGAGTGCAATTATGCAGAAATTCTGCAAGAATTAGAGCAGTTGTTGGTAGAAGCCGAGGTACTAGATGGGAATTCGAGAGGAAGTATATTATGAAGGCGGCCCCGCGCCGGGAGACTTGATCCTCAATTTACTCCTGGGGCTGACAGTCGTCGGAATCCCCCTAGCAGTAGGAGCAATTGTCCGGGCTCTGTGGCTGCGGTATCGGATCACGAGCCGCCGAGTGTCCGTAACTAGCGGTTGGATGGGGGGCGATCGCACAGACGTTATCTACTCAGATATAGTCAAAATCGTCACAGTACCTCGCGGTTTCGGGACTTACGGAGACATGGTGCTCACCATGAAAAATGGCAGCCGCTTGGAACTCAGAGCTATGCCGAAATTTCGAGCAATGTATGACTACATTAACGAAAAACTGCCCGTAGCCGCTCAAAAAGCAAACGCGGCCCAAGCTAAATAACCGAACCGCTTCGCCCTCAAATCAGGGTAAAGTGAGTGCGAGTATTGGCAAACTCATTACAACAAACCCGCAGACTGGGCGGTCGATCGACGGGCAATGTCCTAAGATAGAGACAAAACCCTAAAAATTGAGGCGGCTCGCCTTCAGCGGGTAAAAATAGTTCTCAACAGCAAACATAGAGCACCTAAATTAACTCAAAGCGAATGGATTTCGGTATCTCGTTTCTCTCCAACAACCTCATGCTCCCGATCCTAGATTTTTTCTACGGGATCGTGCCAAGCTACGGTTTAGCGATCGTAGCTCTGACGCTCGTGATTCGCTTTGCTCTTTATCCTCTCAATGCAGGCTCTCTTCGCAATATGCGGCGCATGAAAGTAGCGCAGCCATTGATGAAAGAGCGAGTAGATCAAATTCAAAAACTCTATAAAGAAAATCCTGCCAAACAGCAGGAGGAAATGAGCAAAGTATACAAAGAATTTGGTAATCCTCTAGCAGGATGCTTCCCGTTGGTGCTGCAAATGCCAGTGCTGTTTGCACTGTTTGCAACGCTCAGGGGTTCGCCGTTTTCTGACATAAATTACAGCGTAAACGTTCAAGTTTTGCCCAAAGAACAAATCGAAACTGTTCAACCGCAAGCTTTTGCTACACCGCCGCAAAATATTTACGTCACAGGTACTTTTCATGCTCCTGTTGTGGGCGTAATTCCAGGCGGCGACAAACTCGCAGTCGGCGAAACAACCAAGATTAATTTTCAAACCCCAGAGGGCAAACCTCTCAAAGCTCTAGCGACAGAAAATAAGAGCGAAATCGACTTTGAACCCGGCTGGAAAGTCATCAAAGGCGAAGAAATCGTCAAGGTAGATGAACAGGGCAACATCACGGCCTTAGCGCCCGGTGAAGCGACAGTTCAAGGTACAATCCCCGGATTGGCTACTAACAAAGGATTCCTGTTTATTGAAGCTCTAGGCCGCGTTGGCGCGATCGACTCAGACGGTACACTCCACTGGGATATTTTGGTAATGATCCTGGGCTTCGGCATCAGTTTGTACATCAACCAAACCCTTTCAGGACAAGCACAAGGACCAAACGACAACCCCCAACAGGCTACAGTTAACAAACTGACGCCAGTGATATTTTCAGGGATGTTTTTGTTCTTCCCGCTGCCCGCCGGCGTGTTGATGTATATGCTGATTGCTAACATCTTCCAGACAGTTCAAGCGTTTATTTTGTCGCGAGAACCGCTGCCGGAAAACCTGCAAAAAATAGTAGACGAAGCAGAGGCGAAAACAAAAAAAGATCAGGGATTAGATGCCCTTCCCTTTGAGCCAAAGCGTGCCAAGAAAAAGGCTTGATTTTAACAACAATGAAAGACTCTCAAATGCAGCGCGGACAGGCATGGTTAGAAGAATTGCTACAACTGTCCGCAATTCCTTCAAAAGTGGTATGCGAACAACAAAAAGATTGCTATTGGATGACAATAGATGAAAGCAATCTGACTCGAGAACAAGTTGCAATCTTAGTCGGACCAAACGGTAATGTAATAGATGCCATTCAATACCTCTGTAACACGGTTCAGAATATAGGTCAGGAAGTAGAGGAGTCAATTCCTTATACAGTTGAACTAAATGGCTATCGCATCCGCCGCCAAGAGGAATTGCGCTCGATGGCAGAGTACGCAGCAGATCA
Organism: Microcoleus sp. B3-D2; assembly: GCF_036705345.1. NCBI lineage: Bacteria > Bacillati > Cyanobacteriota > Cyanophyceae > Oscillatoriales > Microcoleaceae > Microcoleus > Microcoleus sp. B3-D2. The sequence continues at coordinate 2,497 of NZ_JAUBUG010000028.1, read as the reverse complement.
AGCCCGATCGACGGGAGTTGAAGTTGAAATAAAATCGCTGTCTTCGGCAGAACGCCGTCAAGTCCACAGCTTTTTGAGCGAATGTGAGGACATAGAAACTTACAGTCAAGGGCAAGAACCCGATCGGCGTTTGGTAGTGCGGCTGCGCTGACGCTAAAGAAGGAAGAAGGAAGGAAGAAGGAAGAAGGAAGAAGTTAAAAATTAACTATTCCTTTTGACCTTTGAATTCAAGAAGTAGGAAGGTAAAAGATTATGGAGACAATTTATATCCCTCATCTACTCACAAAAACTGAGCGGAAAGAGGTCATTGATTTTGAAGAATTTATCCCCGATTTAGAAACTCTTACTCCGGTGCGGGGGCGACTGCAAGTGGCTCACCAAGGGAATTATCTTGAGGTGAAGGCGAAAGCAGAAACAATAGTTACTCTCACGTGCCACAGATGCTTGAAACAATACAATCATCGTTTGGTACTCAACTCATCGGAACTAATCTGGCTCGAGGAAACAGCAAATCAAACAGATTCAAGTTCAGCAGAAATAGAAGTTGCTTTAGAGGATTTGGTGGAAAATTTGTCCCCAGGTGGCTATTTCTCTCCGAGCGATTGGGTGTACGAGCAAATGTGTTTGGAACTGCCGCACAAACAGATATGCGATACTGAATGTCCGGGAATTTCTTTAACTGATGATGCAAATACAGAAAGCTCAGAAACAGTCTCAGACAGTCGCTGGGCGTCTCTGGAAGCACTTAAACGGCAATTGCCTTAGTCAGTTGACTAATAACTAATGACTATTTTTAGCGACGAGTTTGAACTACTGCTGCGATCGCGCTACCCCCTAATTTACATTCCCACACGGGAAGAAGAGCGCGTAGAAGCGGCGATCGCCCAATGCGCCAAAAAACAGGGTTCTCGCGCTGTCTACATCTGGGATTTTGTTGATGGCTACCAAGGCAATCCCAACGATACCGGTTTTGGCAAGCGCAATCCGCTGCAAGCTTTGGAATTTCTCGAAAAATTGCCCGCCTCCGCGCCGGCAATTTTTATTCTGCGAGACTTTCAGCGGTTTTTGGAAGATGTCTCGATTTCCCGCAAGCTGCGGAATTTGGCGAGACTCCTCAAATCTGTACCCAAAAATATTGTCATCGTATCTCCTTTAATTTCCATCCCGGAAGACCTCAGCGAAGTGATGACAGTTTTGGAATTTCCCCTGCCTGCGGCGGCGGAAATCAAAATTGAGGTAGAAAGGCTGTTAGGGGCTACCGGACAAGCCATTGAAGGGCGTTTGCTGGACGAAACAGTGCGCTCCTGTCAAGGGCTGTCGATGGAACGAATCCGCCGAGTTTTGGCAAAGGCGATCGCCACCAGAGGCGAACTCCATCCCGACGACGCGGAACTGATTTTAGAAGAAAAGCGCCAAACAATTCGCCAAACTCAAATTCTGGATTTTTACCCAGCCCGCGAAAATATTTCCGATATCGGCGGTTTGGACAATCTCAAAGAATGGCTGCTGCGGCGCGGCGGTGCTTTTACCGAACGAGCCCGCCAATACGGTTTGCCGCATCCCAGAGGTTTGTTGTTAGTCGGAATTCAAGGAACGGGAAAATCCTTAACAGCAAAGGCGATCGCCCACCACTGGCATTTGCCTTTACTGCGCTTGGATGTCGGGCGCTTGTTTGCCGGATTAGTCGGGGAATCAGAATCCCGCACCAGGCAAATGATTCAGCTAGCGGAAGCTTTGGCCCCCTGCGTGCTGTGGATTGACGAGATTGACAAAGCTTTTGCGGGATTGGACGGTAAAGGGGATTCCGGGACAACCAGCCGGGTGTTCGGGACTTTTATTACTTGGTTGGCCGAAAAAACTTCCCCGGTGTTTGTGGTAGCAACAGCCAACAACATCCAGTCTTTGCCGCCAGAAATGCTGAGAAAAGGCAGGTTTGACGAAATATTTTTTGTGGGTTTGCCCAGCCAGGAGGAACGGCGGGCGATTTTTGAGGTACATTTGTTGCGGTTGCGATCGCACAGCATCAAAAGTTACGATTTAGAGCGCTTGGCTTACGAAACTCCCGATTTTTCAGGGGCCGAAATCGAGCAAACTTTGATTGAAGCAATGCACATTGGGTTTAGCCAAAATCGAGACTTTACCACAGATGATATTTTAGAATCAGCTAGTCAGATGGTGCCCTTAGCCAGAACGGCTCAAGAACAAATCCAGTTTCTCCAAGATTGGGCCGCTGCGGGGAAAGCTCGCCTTGCTTCTAGATACGGCAGTTTGAGCCGCCGGATTCAAGGTTAAGCTTTTGAAGTCAGTAGTCAGTAGTTAGTAACCAGTTGTCAGTTGGCAGTTACCAGATTTTACTCAACATTCAGCAGTCAACACTCAACAGTCAACCTTCTTCCCTTTTCCTTCTTCCTTCTTCCTTTTTCCTTCTTCCTTCTTCCTTCTTCCTTCTTCCTTCTTCCTTCTTCCTTCTTCCTTCTTCCTTCTTCCTTCTTCCTTC
>NZ_JAUBUG010000175.1:0-1935 GCF_036705345.1 Microcoleus sp. B3-D2 | reverse complement strand
CAAGGGAGCCATCGCCCGGAGGTCGCTCCGGGCGGGGCCGGAGCGCCTTTGTTAAGAAAGATGTGAGTAAGGCATAGTTAATAAGGGGGGTCAGGGGGGTGCAGTTTTGATTGATTTTGGCTTAGCGCGACAGGTGACAGCGCCGGGGAAATTGCGAACAAATAGCAATTCCGGGACTGAGTGTTACGCACCAATTGAACTGTTAGAAAAACGCGCCGAACTTGGTGCTTATACTGATGTTTATTCCCTCGCAGCAACGCTTTATGTGATGTTGACTGGTGAGTTGCCATTTCCGTCGCAATTTAGGAAGCAAAATATTCCTTTAACTCCGCCGAAGCGGCACAATTCTGAGATTAGCGACAGAGTGAATACGGCGATTATGAAAGGGATGGAGTTGGAACCACAAAATCGCCCGCAGTCGGTGCAGGAATGGTTGGATTTGCTGATACCGAAACCGAATGATGTTGAGGTTAATTTGGTTTCAACCGTGGGAATGGATTATATAAATTTGCGGAATTTATTGGCGGCCAAAAAGTGGCTAGAAGCCGATGAGGAAACGACGAGAGTGATGTTGAAAGTGGCGGGTAGGGAGGAAAAAGGATGGCTGAATATAAAAGATATTGAAAAATTCCCCTGCAAGGATTTGCGTACTATTGACCAACTTTGGGTAGAATACAGCAATGGGCTCTTCGGCTTTAGCGTGCAGAAGCGCATCTATCAAAGTCTGGGGGGAACTACGGAATATAATAGTGAAGTTTGGCAGAAGTTTGGCGACAAGGTAGGCTGGAGAAAAAACAATTCATGGCTGTACTACAACGACCTCACTTTTTCAGAGAAATCACCAGAAGCTCGCCCCCCAATGGGGTGTTTTTTGAAGGGAGTTGGGAAGTTGGAGAAGTTATTTGGGTGGGGGTTGGTCTCTTCTCTCGCGTCGAGACTTGTAAAGTGTAACATCTAAGCGTTACAGGATTTCGTAAAGATTTATAACCGATCGCAAAACCACGATCGCCACTTCTAAGTTAATGCCTAAAACCCCGAGTTACCATAACTATAAGATAAACTTTATTATCAACTGTAGGGGCGAAGCCTTCGGCGAAAAATATGAGCTTCAAAACCAACAATATATTCGCCGAATGCTTCGCCCTGGCTTTTGCGCCAGATACAATTCCGATGTTTTAGAATTTGATCGATCTGATTTCCCAACGCACATATTGGTAAACCCGCGCTGATGAGTAATAACCCTGAAGATTGGAGTTGACTCGCGTGAATTGGGCGAAGCATTCGGATGGTTTCGGCAGTTAAAAAACCAAACAACCACCGAAAAAACTAAAAAAACGCTCTTACTCCCCCCCTTACCAAGGGGGGGCTGGGGGGGGTTAAAATCTAAACAACCAACGAACAAACTAAAAAAACGCTCTTACTCCCCCCCTTACCAAGGGGGGGCTGGGGGGGTATAAATCCTATATAACAATGACAAAACTCTACAACAAAAGCTCAGAAAAATTCAAGCGACAGCAGCTTCGCGCAGAAATGACAGAAGCTGAAAAGCGACTATGGAAACAAATAAGAAACAGACAGCTTGAAAACTGTAAATTTCGCAGACAATATAGCGTAGCAGCATTTGTGCTAGATTTCTACTCGCCGGAAATCAAGTTAGCACTAGAAGTTGATGGTGACAGTCATTTTGTGGATGGCGCTGTAGAATATGATGCAGAAAGGCAAGAGTTTATTGAGTCGGCAAGGATTAATTTTTTGAGGTTTACTAATGAGGATGTTTATCATAATTTGGATGCGGTTTTAGAGGTTATTGTAGAGGGGATTAAATCGTTGAGAACATCGGGTGTTTTACCCCCCCCAGCCCCCCTTCTTAAGGCTATGCCTTACTCACATCTTTCTTAACAAAGGCGCTCCGGCCCCGCCCGGAGCGACCTCCGG